>JAVBRH010000223.1:0-3094 GCA_031548225.1 Apibacter sp. | reverse complement strand
ACACATTAATGTGCGGATTGTTTGTCATTTCGAAGAATGAGAAATCTCCCTAAAAACTATTAGCTGTTGGTAGAGATTCTTCACTCCGCTTCGCTCTGTTCAGAAGGACACACCAAACGCAATCCTGTCTTTTACATTCCGACGATGGAGGTGTTAGATTATTTACGATTTCCCTTATATCTTAACTCCTTACTCCTTATATCTAAATAGAGATCTTTCACTCTGCTCAGAAGGACAAATCCCCCAACCCCAAAGTCCTTACACCTTATATCTTACTCCCTACTCCTTTTTTCTTTTCTCTAACTTCTAAAAGGTATGTAACTTTTTAGTAATTTTGAACTACTAATTTTATTAAAATTTTAATGGATTACTTTATTCAGGCCAGGGATGTAACCCGGGCTTATGAAGATAAAATAGCGTTAGACCATTTCAGCATCAATATTCCCAAAGGAAGCATATACGGGATTTTAGGCCCTAACGGGGCAGGAAAGACGACCTTCATCCGGATTATCAATCAGATTACCAAGCCGGACAGCGGAAGTATCTTTTTTAAGGGAGAGCCTCTACAACCTAAACATATTGCACTGATAGGTTATATGCCAGAAGAAAGAGGCCTGTATAAAAACATGAAAATAGGGGAACAGGCTATTTATCTGGCCCAGTTAAAGGGAATGAGCAAACCGCAGGCGAAGGCTAAGCTGGAATATTGGTTTGATAAACTGAAAATAGAGAAATGGTGGAATAAGAAACTGTCCGAATTATCTAAGGGAATGGCGCAAAAGATCCAGTTTGTGGTAACGGTGCTGCATGAGCCGGAATTATTGATCTTTGACGAGCCTTTCAGCGGTTTTGACCCGGTAAATGCCAACCTGATCCGGGACGAAATTCTCGAGTTAAAAGAAAAAGGAACTACTATTTTGTTCTCCTCACACCGGATGGAATCGGTGGAAGAATTGTGTGATTATGTGGCTCTTATCAATAATTCCAAAAAAATACTAGACGGATCGGTAAAAGAAATCCGGCATAAATTCAAAGAAGGAAAGTTCCGAATATCCATAGCCAATATCTCCTTTCAGGAAATTGAAACCCTGAAACAGCTAAGACAACTGGAAAGCTTATCCAGAGAAGGAGACGAATATACTTTTTCCCTAAAAATATCCGATCAGGAAAATTCCAAATCTTTAATTACGGAACTTTCTGAAAAAGGAGATATTGTTTCCTTCTATGAAGAAATTCCCAGTATGAATCAAGTATTTATTAATGCTGTAAACTCAAAAAATACATGAGAAATATATTTCTGGTGATGAAAAGGGAATTTCTTACTCAGGCAAGAAAAAAATCCTTTGTTATTATAACCCTGATGGCTCCTGTTCTTATTATTCTGGCAGGAGTAGTCATCGCCTACATGGTTAAAATAAACGAAACCGACTCCCGGGTAGCTATCATAGACTCTACTCATCAGTTCTATCCGGATTTCAAAAGCGATAAAAAACATATATATAATTTTTATACGGAAAAAGACCTTAAGTCTCTTCAGGATTCATTAATAAAAGGAAAAAACCTGGATGCAATCCTTTATATTCCCCAGACTCATGATTCATTAATGAATAATCTGGAAAACCAAATTCAGCTCTACACGAATAAAAACCTGAACAAAAACCTTCTGTTCTCCATTGAAAAAAAGATCAATGAAAAAATTGAAGAGAAAAGAAGAGTCCGGCTGGGAATTAATGAGGCCGACATCAAAAAAATAAATTCCAATGTTATATTGAAGATTACCAATCTGAAAGACGGAAAATTGGATAGCAATTCATCCGTAAAAGATATTCTGTCCTTATTACTTATGTATGTGATCCTGATGTTTATTATTATTTACGGAACCCGGGTAATGAGAAGCGTGATGGAGGAAAAGAACAACCGGGTGGTGGAAATCATTATTTCTTCTGTAAAGCCTTTCGACCTGATGATGGGAAAGATTTTCGGAACTACCCTGGTGGCGCTTACCCAATTTTGTATCTGGATCGCTATGACAATGATTCTTCTTTTTATCGGCCAGTTGTTTTTAGGAAAAGAATTGATGTTGTCTCCTCAACAGAACGATATTCAGGGAATTATGAATTATAATGCCCAACTTCAGGTAAAAGATACCATTGATGCTCTTTTGGGGCTTAACTATCCGCTGATTATTTTTGTTTTTCTTTTCTTCTTCTTTGCGGGATACTTATTTTACAGCTCCATCTTTGCCGCCATTGGAGCAGCTGTGGACAATGACACGGAAACCCAGCAATTTATGCCTGTAGTGGTAGTTCCCCTGCTTTTAGGCGCTTACGGATGTATCAGTATCGTTAACAATCCCGAAGGACCTGTGGCTTTCTGGCTGAGTATGATCCCTTTTACTTCTCCTATGGCAATAGTAACCCGGGCATTTTACGGAATTCCTGTCTGGCAGCTTATTCTTTCCATTGTGATTATGATAGCCTCCGTCCTTTTCATGGTCTATATGGCCAGTAAAATATACAGAATAGGGATTTTGATGTATGGTAAAAAAATAAATTTTAAAGAAGTGATCAAATGGGCACGGCAATCCTGATTGCTAACCTGAAACCAACTTTCTAAGAATTGAAAAAAACTAAAATCATAAAACCAGTTGCCTGGATTGTTTTCATAGGATATAGTTTATTTTTACTGTATTGTATGTTTTTAGGCTTTAACCGGTCAGAACGTGACTTTAGTAAAGAACCTCCCTATAATCTCATTCCTTTTAAAAACATAAAAGTTTTCTTATACCTTATGTTTGAAAAAAAGGAATTTTGGATGCCTATGATCAATCTGGCGGGAAATATAGGAGTATTTATTCCCATAGGTTTTCTGTTTCCGGCATTATTTAAAAATTTAACCCGTTTCATCTGGTTTTCTTTAGTATTTATAAGTACGATCCTAATTTTAGAAACGCTTCAACTGATTTTTCAGGCAGGAACGGCTGATATTGACGATGTAATCCTGAACTACATAGGTGGAATAATCGGCTGGAAACTATTTCAACACTTTTGTTTAATCAAATCCTAAATAATTACTATTTTTACCTATTATACAG
>JAVBRH010000080.1:0-7357 GCA_031548225.1 Apibacter sp. | reverse complement strand
CGGGAAATGTCTCCTGTATGATAATTTCCCCTTCATCTACTCCGGGGGTTACAAAATGAACGGTAGCTCCGGATTCAACTTCTCCGGCATCTAAAACCGCCTGATGAACTTTGGCTCCGTACATTCCTTTTCCACCAAATTTAGGCAGGAGGGAAGGGTGGATGTTAATCATTTTTCCCGCCCATTTAGTACAGAAATCTTCGGATAAGATAGACAGAAATCCCGCCAGAACGATTAAATCTATATCCCAGGCAGATAATAATTGATCAATTTCATTGGATAAATTTTTTCCTCTTTCCAGTAAAAAAACATTCAGGTCTTTATCCAAAGCCCTTTCAATGGCATAGCAATCCCGGTCGGCAATGACTGCCTGGATTCGGTTGTTTTTTAATTCACCAGAATCTATGGCATCTATAATGCTTTGTAAGTTGGTGCCTCCTCCGGATACTAATACGGCTAAATTCATTTTTTAGGGTTATAGCAGTTCTATTTTTTCTTTTCCTTTTTTTACGGTTCCCAACAGCATACTTCCTTCAATCAGGGTCAGGATGCCGGGAGCATGTTCTTCATCAGTGATAATACACATTCCCACTCCCATATTAAAAGTTCCGAACATTTCCTGATCCTCTATGTTTCCTCTTTTTTGTAATTCCCTCATAATAGTTGGAACTTTGATTTTCCCGGTGTGAATTTCAGCACACAGTCCATCCGGAATAATGCGGGGAACATTTTCAATCAGTCCGCCTCCGGTAATATGAGCAATTCCGTAAACAGGGTATTTTTCCCGGATTTTGAAAATTTCATTTTGATATAACCGGGTCGGAATCAGCAGGGTTTTGTATAGAGGTTTTCCTTCAAATTCTTCATTAAAATCTGGAAATATTTTTCGAACCAGGGAAAAACCATTGGAATGAAACCCGCTGGAAGCCAGTCCGATAATAACCTGACCTTCTTTTATCCGGGAGCCGTCGATGATTTCTTCTTTTTCTACTACTCCCACACAAAATCCGGCAACATCATAATCTCCGATTCGGTACATTCCGGGCATTTCCGCAGTTTCCCCTCCAATTAAGGCTGTTCCGGTCTCTTTACAGGCTTTTACTATTCCCAATACGATTTCGGCAGCTATATCGGAATCCAGTTTTCCACAGGCCAGATAATCCAGAAAAAAGAGGGGTTTAGCTCCATGACACAGAATATCATTGGCACACATGGCGAAACAATCAATACCCACAGTATCATAAGTCTGAGTGTCCAGGGCAATACGAAGTTTCGTTCCGACTCCGTCGGTTCCCGAAACCAGAACCGGATTTTTATACCCTGAAAGCTGGTAAAAAGCGCCAAAACTTCCAATTCCGTTTAAGACCTGGGAATTATGAGTCTCAGAAACCGCTTTTTTTATCTTGGATACGGTTTGGTATCCTTCTTCTTTGTCTACGCCTGAATCTTTATATGTTGCCATGATTTATTTTTGTTTCGTTGCACAAAAATATTAATAATAAAATTGTGTTCCTATTTTTAAGGAGAAAATAAATTAACCTGAGTTCGATATAACTATTAAGTATAATCATTTGATTAGTAGATATATTCCCTTTTGTCTTGATACAAAAGGGAGAAAAAATCAAGGCTTTGAGCAAATTTAGCTTGAAAAACTCATGGAAAAAGCTAAAATATTTGAACTCGCTTTGCTCAAACAGAAAATATTTTTTAACGCTTTTTCCTTTCGTTTTTCTGACGCATTTGCTCAGAGGCCGGGAGGGAAATTGTATTTATATATTTTTTCATTTTATTATTCTTTTATTTTTTATATCGGATTCAGTTTAAATTAAAGCATTTGAAAAGAATAATCAGCGTTTTCCTGTATTAGTGCTTTATTATTTTCACAACTTTAATCTTCATATTGTTAAAACGACTGTTTGTCTATAGAAAATATCCTTTCGTAGATTTATGTTTATTCGGATTATCTCCCTTTTGTATCTTTGGCTAAAGAATAATAAGAAAATTTTTCTCATAGTTTAAAAATAAAAAGTTAGTTTTTATGTACCAAAAAGGAGATTTATTGTATAATATTTCTCCTTTTTACATGAATCATGATATTCCTAAAAATTCTTTAATCTGCTTTGTATAAATCTGTTAATTTGTTATTTTTTTTGTAATTTTGTTAAAAATATAGGTGCATGTATTTACCATTGTCCAATGAGTGGCGAGATAAGCTTCTTCAACGGTTTTTACACTATGTAAGCATCCATTCTACAAGTAAACCGGGAGTTGATAAAATTCCCAGCACTGAAAGACAATGGAATATTTCCCGTTATCTTTGTGAGGAATTAAAACTTATCGGAGTGGAGGAAGTGTCTATTGATGATAACGGATATGTTATGGGATATATTTCTTCCAACTTAGATAAACCTTTACCTACTGTAGGTTTTATTGCCCATTATGATACTTCTCCTGATTTTTCGGGAGAAAACTGCAATCCAAAAATCTGGAAGAACTACGACGGTTCTGATCTTCTTTTAAATAAAGAAACGGGATTTACTTTAAAAATGTCCGAATTTCCGGAACTGAAGAATCATATAGGCGAAACGTTAATTACCACTGACGGAACTACCTTACTGGGAGCTGATGATAAAGCGGGAATTGCAGAGATTGTTACTGCTGCCGAATTTTTACTGGCTCATCCGGAAATTAAACACGGAAAAATATCTATAGGATTTACCCCCGATGAAGAGGTAGGAAAGGGGGCTGATTTATTTGATGTGAAAAAATTCGGAGCCGATTGGGCTTACACTATGGACGGGAGTGAAGTAGCGGACCTGGAATTTGAAAATTTCAATGCCGGAGCTGCAACTGTTTCGATTACGGGGAAAAGCGTACATCCAGGATATGCAAAAGGAAAAATGATTAATGCCGGATTACTGGCCGTAGAATTTTCCCGTCATATGCCTGAAAACGAAACTCCTGCCACTACGGAAGGATATGAAGGCTTTTACCATCTTACTCATATTTCAGGAAGTGTGGAAAAGGCACAGCTTCAATATATTATCCGGGATCATGACCTGGAAAAATACGAGGAGCGAAAGGTCTTTATGCTTGAAACCGTTGACAAGTTTAATAAAAAATACGGAAAGGACACTTTCAAAATTGAAATGGGAGACCAGTACTTCAATATGAAGGAAAAAATAGAAGATAAAATGTTTATCATTGATATTGCGGAAAAAGCGATGCAAAAAGTCGGAATTAAAGCAAATATCAAAGCTATACGGGGAGGTACAGACGGAGCCCGGCTGTCCTATATGGGATTGCCTTGTCCTAATATCTTTGCCGGAGGGCTTAATTTTCATGGTCCTTATGAATTTGTTCCATTGGAATCTATGGTAAAAGCGACGGAAGTAATTATTACCATAACTGAAAATATTAACTAAATTGAATTATTTATTTTATTGTACAACATGAAAAAATCTTTATTTACTTTTTTATTATTTTCTTTCTGTTTATTAGGTATAAACGGACAGGAAGTATATTCCAATCAGGTTATAGTGAAGCTGAAAAAAGAATATAGCCCTATTGAGAATGCCCAAAAGGTGTTGAATATAGGGAAATCATTTTCTGCTTTAAAAACAGAAAAGAAAGTCATTAACTTAAAAGAAAATCGCTTTGTTTATAACATAGAGTTTCCGGAAGGAACCGACTTTAAAAAAGTGGTGGAAGAATATGAAAAAACCGGTGAAGTAGAATATGCCGAACCTAATTACATTATTCACGCCCCTCAAGTACAAGTAGATGTGATTCCTAATAATCTTCTTTTCGCACCTAAAACATATTCCAAACAGGCTGCAACAACTCCCAATGACACTTATTTTTTCAGGCAATGGGCGTTATATAATGACGGCTCTTTTACTTTTAATCTTCCTCCTCCTAAACCCTCTTTTTCCGGAGCAGTTGCCGGAGCAGATATTGATATGGAGAGGGCCTGGGATATAGAAAAGGGAAACAGTAGTATTATTGTGGCTGTTATAGATACTGGTATTAAAATGGATCATCCTGAATTAACCGGTAGAATGTGGGTAAACCCTGGTAATGTTAATTATGATGCTAAAGGAAACCAACTTGTAGGCGATGTAAACGGATGGAATTTTCAAGAAAACAATGCAAATATTTCGGATGTCAACGGACATGGAACTAATGTAGCCGGTATTATTGCAGCTAAAGTAAATAATAGTACAGGATATGCCGGAGTAGACTGGAACTGTAAGATCATGAATTTACGAATGTACGATTCTGACATGAATGGAACTCCTGAGAGTCTGGCTTCTGCCATTGCTTATGCTGTCAACAATGGTGCCCGGGTAATTAATATTTCTAATACGACTTATAAAAATTATGCTACTGTTAAGGAGGAAATTGAAAATGCTGTTAGTAAAAGTGTTGTTGTAATAGCTGCCATGGGAAATATTAACAATTATGCTCCCGATTTTACTGACTATTATGTTTATCCTGCAGCACTTGCTAGTTGTACTTACTACCCTACTACTTGCAACGGAGTAATAGCCGTAGGAGCCACCGACCCGACAGACCACCGATGGGTAGTTAGTTCTACAGAAGGAAGTAACCATAGGAATTATATTTCAGTAGTAGCTCCGGGTCAATACATTTACGGATTATATTATGAATCCGATACAAATTATACTGTAGCTTATAGCGGAACTTCTCAGGCTGCACCTTTTGTTTCCGGACTGGCTTCTCTGTTACTTGCCCAGAATCCTTCCCGGACTCCGGCACAAATAAAAACGATTATCCAGGATACGGCTGAAAAAGTGGGGAGTGATCCTTACAATGCCAGTGGCTGGAATGAATATTGCGGATACGGAAGAATCAATGCGTACGAGGCTCTTGCCAAATATCTATCAACAGATGATGTTGTTTCCAAGTCTGATGAAATACAAGTATATCCCAATCCGGCACCGCACCAGTTCTATTGTAGATACTCTTTAGGAACGAAACAAGTTGATATTTATTCTACTTTAGGACAATTGGTTACGAGTAAAAAGGTGGAGGGAACAGATACCCAAAGCTTTTATCTTCCTCAAGCAGGTGTTTATTTTATACAATTCACCCTGAAAGATAATAAGAAAGTTAATAAAAAGATGGTAATTATTCAATAAAATATTCTTTATCTAAGAGCTATTAGCTAAAGGCTAATGGCTCTTAATGTTTTTTTCCTTTAATCTTACAGGTAAAAAGAAACTTACCGGATTTTTTATAAACAATTTTAATGCAGAATACAATATTTTCCCCATTTCCCGGGTAGGTACATTTACCGACTTCATGGCGATCCAGAGAGAAAGCGAAAAACTTACCAGAAAGTTGAATATTCCTATTCCGAATATTCCGGCAAATCCCGTCAGAAAATCTTTCCAGGAAATATCAAAATTAAAATAACTCAACGCTATGGCATAATTTCCTCCGGAAAATGTGATATGTCGGATATCAAAAGGAATCCCTAAAAAATTTCCTACCAAAAAAGCACTTCCCAGACAAAGTCCTAAAAAAGCATTTCCGGCAATTCCGCCTATTTTATCTTCATACCAGTCCACCCATTTTCTCCGCCTGCTTTCGCTTACAAATTTAAAAAGCGGGTGATTATAAAGACGCTCCGGAATATTGTGAAACCGGGTGTAATTTTCCATAATACCGGAAGCCAGCCCCGACAGGAACAAAAAAATCCCTGCGATGGAAGCATACCAGAAGATAGTAAAATCCAGATTTACGAGTTCATCCCTGAAGCCTTCCGCCTTATGCTGATTGATGATCTCTATACTGGTAAAATTTGATAAGAGATAATAAATGGAAACCGCCACCAGAAATACGGCGAAAACATTTCCTATAAAGGCAATGAACTGACTTCTGAACAGGCGGGTGAAAAATAATCCGAATTCTTTGTAATCACTTGCCGACTTTTCATCCTGATTTAGAGCATGCGCCAGGGTAGCTGCCGTCATGGCCGGTTGTTTCGTTGCCAGAGTCCAGTGCATCAGATAAATCGCAATAAACCCCCAGGCGTAATTAAAACTATACATTAATGCCTGTATAAAAGGAGTATGAAGCCCCATGGACATTTGTGTCTTTATAAAACACAAAATGGCAACCAGGAAACCTCCCCCCGCAGCAGAGTAAAACATGTGCAGATATTCCTTAGAAGTTGATGTAATATATTTTTCTCCTGTTTGCCTGTTATGCCAGGTAACTAAAAATATTACCACATAAAGGGTACTCTGGAAAGAATTGGTTACATTACTTTTCGGGGAATAAAATCCCAGCCAGTTTTTGGTGATGTTTGCCATCGCATAAGCTAAAGACTGAGTATCCAGCAGATATAAGGCATCCAGTAAAACGGATATTCGTTCCAACTGTTGTCTTAAGCGGGTTATTTTGATGGTTATTCGTAAGGATATTCCTTTCTTCTCTTTTTGATCTATAATATTATCCAGATAGATTTGGCAAAGCCTGATCTGATGTTCCAGCTCTTTTATCTTATCGGGGTCGATTATTTCATGATCCTGAAGGGTTTTAATCAAATTCCGGGTTAGTTTCTGGAAAGGATTCTCTTCAATGCTTTTTATATAGCTCATTTTAAAAACCTCTGCATCTGAAGCCCCTCCGATTATGCGGTCTATTAAAATGATAGCTCCGTCACGAATTTGTTTTTTTACGTATTCTTTGTTACAAATTACTGTATCATTGTTGAACAGGGCTTCATAAAATTTGAGCCAGCGGTCAACCGGAATCATTTTTACAAAATTGTGATTTTCTTTGGAATATAAAACCTCATTAGCCAGGGATAATAAGGTTTGATCATCGGAGATCTGAGGCAGAAGTTTATTCCCTATCTGGCGAAAGAACAAAGTTATCAGCTTATCATCAGAAAAGATTTTATAATCTGTCATAAACTTCTGCATATAGATATTCCTGAACACCGGGTTAATCTGTTCTATCAGTTTTTCCTTGATTATCGGATTTGTATTGACTGCTTCTGTAAGAAAATCTATAAATGTGATGGGATCCCCAAAATCTCTTCTGCCGAACTTAATTAAGTTCAACAAAAAATTCCTCTCTCCTGATGTACTTAAAATCTTTTCTAATTTTTCTACCATCTCTATTTTTTCCAGGTAACAAAGGTATTAAAAATTAATTTTATCTTTTAGCCTATAATTCAACCGTATTTCAGCTATTTATGACATTATTTTTTCCTTTCTTCTGATATTCTTAATTATTCTTTTGTTTCTGGTTGATATATTCCGTTTTTTTATTTCGGTTAAATTCAAAAAAAATAACATACCTTAAGGTATGTTATTTT
>JAVBRH010000227.1:0-4987 GCA_031548225.1 Apibacter sp. | reverse complement strand
TACGAAATGTTTTTAGGCCCGTTGGAACAGGCAAAACCCTGGAACACTCAGGGATTGGTCGGAGTTCACGGATTTTTGAAAAAATTCTGGAGATTATATCATTCCGGAGAAAATGAAACTTTTTCCGTTTCCGATGAAAAGGCTGCCAAAGAGGAATTACGAACGTTACATCAATTAATCAAAAAAGTAACCGAAGATATAGAGAATTTCTCTTTCAATACTTCTGTAAGTTCCTTTATGATTGCTACCAACGAATTAGCCAAACTAAAATGCAATAAACGGGAAATACTGGAACCTCTGGCCGTATTAATTTCTCCTTATGCTCCGCATATTGCCGAAGAACTTTGGGGGAAATTAGGTCATGCTGAAACCATTGAATATTCACCTTTTCCAATATTTAATGCCTCTTATCTGGCAGCAGACAATTTTGAATATCCGGTAAGTTTTAACGGGAAAGTACGATTTAAAATAGAAATGCCTGCTTCCGCCACTCCAAAAGAAGTGGAAGAAGCCGTACTGGCACATGAAAAAACCCCAGGTTATCTGGACGGAAAAGAACCGAAGAAAATCATTGTGGTTCCTAAACGAATTGTGAATATTGTGATATAGTTCTTTAGAGACAAAGACATAAGACTTTTAGATATAAGACTATATCAATATCTGAAAACTACTATGAAGGCAAAAGTAAACGGAATAAACCTGGAATATAACAAGGCGGGTTCAGGAGAGCCCCTTATATTATTGCATGGAAATGGAGAAGATCATCATATTTTTGATAAACTTTCAAAAAAACTGGAAAAAGACTTTGAAATTTATGCTATTGACAGTAGAAATCATGGAAAAAGCTCCCAAACCGAAGACTATTCCTATGAGACCATGGCAGAGGATATTTTTTCATTTATAAACAATCTTAAACTGGAAAAAGTATGTATTACAGGATTTAGCGACGGAGCTATAATAAGTCTGATTCTTGCACTTAAATATCCTTATATGATAAGGAAAATGGCACTTTTAGGAGTAAATTTAAAGCCTGAGAATTTTAAAAAGAATTGTTATAATTATATAGCAAAAGAATACGAAAAAACCGGATTACCTCTATTTAAGTTAATGCTGGAAGAGCCTAATATTGAATTGGATAAAATGAAAAATATAACTATTCCTTCTCTTATAATTGCCGGTGAAAATGATATATTTTACAGAAAGACCTTTAAAGATATAGCTAAAACAATACCTGACGCAAAACTGGCAATTATGAAAGGGCATAACCATGACAGTTATATCATAGATAATGATATTTTATATCCTGAATTAGTTGCTTTTTTTAAAAAAGGTTAACCTGTAAACGTAACAATATGAGTAAGAACAGTGCTGAAGATAATTTAGATTTCCAGTTGTTAATCGACTTTTACAAACAGTTAAACTGTCAAGGACCAGGAAGTGAAGGGTCAACTCAAAAAGCGTTGAGTTTTATCCCTACTCTTTCCGAAAACTCCAAAATTGCAGATATAGGCTGTGGAACAGGAACTCAAACCCTGACTTTAGCACAGAAAACGCAAGGGCAAATCACGGCGGTAGATCTGTCTCCCGATTTCATTTCCTGCCTTCAGAAAAGAATCGAACAACAAAACTTGGAAAACCGGATAACTCCCCAAATCGGTTCAATGGAAAATCTTCCCTTTTCAGAGGATGAACTGGATCTGATTTGGGCGGAAGGTTCTATTTATATTATGGGGTTTGAAAAAGGTCTTAACGAATGGAAAAAATTCTTAAAACCCGGAGGTTTTATTGCCGTGTCGGAAATATCCTGGATTACGGAAACCCGCCCTGCCGGACTGGAAAAATTCTGGAATGAAGCTTATCCGGAAATAAATACCATATCTCATAAAATCAGACAGATGGAAAAAGCCGGATATAAATCCACAGCACACTTTATCCTTCCGGAAAATGCCTGGCTGGAAAATTTTTATGATCCCATGATTCCTCTTCTGGAAAACTTTCTGAAACAACAAAATTACAGTGAAGCCGCTCAACAATTTATCCAAAGTCAAAAAGAAGAAATCGACCTGTATAAACAAAATAAGGAATACTACAGTTACGTTTTTTATATAGGACAGAAAATTTAAACTGCATGTACACCTATTTTTATTACTGAATTACAGTGAGTTAAATTAAAATTTATCAGATTTTTAAAATTTTATTTGGAGAATTAAAAATTTTAATTATACCTTTGTACCGATTTAAGGATCATTAAAAAATTGCTTATCAAGAAAGGTGGAGGGAATTGGCCCTGTGAAACCTTAGCAACCCTCTGAAAAGAGTAAGGTGCTGCATCCAACCCAGAAATGGGGCAGATAAGTCGAAAAATAGCTTTAGAAAAATTTGAATTAATCATATGAGCTTCTTTCGACCTGTCGAAAGAAGTTTTTTTATGGCTTCTTTCGAAAATGGAAAATCTTGAATAAGTTGTTTGGCAATGATTAATGAATAAAACCATTTATTAATTGAAAAACAACAGAATCATGAAATTTGAAACAAAAATCGTACACATCTCAAAACCGGACGAATTAACCGGTGCCATTTCAACACCTATCTATCAGACCTCTTCCTATGTACAGGAAGCTCCGGAAGTACACAAAGGCTTTGCCTATTCGCGAACTGCAAACCCTACCCGGAAAGTAGTGGAACAAGCCGTTGCCGAACTGGAAGGAGGATTTGCCGGATTTGGCTTTTCTTCAGGACTGGCCGCTACCGACTGTGTTTTGAAACTTCTCAATCAGGGAGATGAAGTAATAGCTGTTAACGACGTTTACGGAGGAACTTACCGGATATTAAGCACGGTGTATAACCGTTTCGGAATTACCTCAAAATTTATAGACACCACAGATGTCCGTAATGTAGCTGAAGCCGTTTCCACCAAAACCCGTTTTATCTGGCTGGAAACTCCTACCAATCCGACCTTGAAAATATCGGATATTGCAGAAATCGCCAAAATTGCCAAAAGCGTAGGAGCTTTATTGATCGTGGACAACACTTTCCTGTCTCCGGCTTTACAAAAACCGATAGAGTTGGGAGCGGACATTGTAGTGCATAGCGGAACCAAGTATTTATCCGGACACGGGGACGTTTTATCCGGGTTTATCGTGGTAAATACTCCGGAATTAGCTGAACAACTGCAATACATCCAGAATACATCCGGCGGGGTATTATCTCCGTTTGACAGCTGGCTGACTTTGAGGGGAATCCAGACTTTATCCTTACGACTGGAAAAACATTCTCAAAATGCACAAAAAATAGCAGAATATCTTATCTCTCATCCTAAAGTGGATAAAGTATATTATCCGGGATTAAAAACCCATAAAAACCATGATATTGCTGCAAGACAACAAAAAGCTTTTGGAGGAATGGTTTCTTTTAGTCTGAAGGAAGACACCATAGAAGCGGCTACTAATTTCCTTACCCGGACGGAAATCTTTATCTTAGCGGAAAATCTGGGAGATGTAAGAAGCTTAGTCAGCCATCCGGCAACCATGACTCATAAATCTACTCCGGTAGAAATCAAAAAGGAAACCGGAATTCAGGACTCTCTGATCCGGCTGTCCGTAGGAATTGAAGATGCAGATGACTTAATCAAAGACCTGGAACAGGCACTAAATTCGGAACGATGTTCCATAAAAGATAAAAAGCAAGAAATCGTAGAAAAATCACAAAAATAAAAAATGACACGAAACAGATTAAAGTTAGGTATTTTCGGATTCGGGTGTGTAGGAACCGGATTATATAAAGTATTGGAAGAAGCCGGAAGTGTGGAAGCCAATATAAAAAAAATCTGCATCAAACATGCAGATAAACCCAGACCTATAGATGCAAAATATTTTACCACAGACAAATATGAGCTGTTAAACGATCCTGAAATCAATGTAATTGTGGAACTGATAGATGACGCAGAAGCGGCTTTCGACATAGTTTCGGAAGCTATGAAAAACGGGAAATCCGTAGTATCAGCTAACAAAAAAATGATTGCAGAACGTTTACCCGAATTACTGGAACTGGAAAAAAAATATCAGGTTTCTTTTTTATATGAAGCCTCCGTATGTGCCAGTATCCCGATTATACGGAACTTAGAAGAATATTACGACAACGATTTACTGACTTCCGTTTCCGGAATATTCAATGGTTCCACTAACTTTATTCTGACGAAAATGATCGATGAAAACATTTCCTATCCTGTAGTGTTGAAAGAAGCTCAGGAAAAAGGATTTGCCGAATCTGACCCGACACTGGATGTAGAGGGAATTGATCCGAAATATAAACTATGCATTATTTTATTCCATGCATTCGGATTGGTTACCAATCCGAAAGATATTTTCAATTTCGGAATTTCCCGTATCAGCGATTTCGACCTGCAATTTGCACAGCAAAGAAATTATGCAATAAAACTGATCGCCCAATGCAATAAAAACGGGAATGAAATTACCGGATTTTGTGCCCCGACCTTCATAGAAAAACACGATCCGCTGGCCCATGTCAATTATGAATACAACGGAGTAGTTCTGGAAAGTGCTTTTTCTGAAAATCAACTGATGATAGGAAAAGGAGCGGGAGATAAACCTACCGGTTCTGCGGTTTTATCCGACATTTCCGCTTTAACCTATGATTACAAGTATGAAAACAAGAAATACATCCATGTGGACAAGAGCTTGAAATTAGTTAATAACGGAGAATACAGAGTATATGTACGATATCATAATGATTTTCCCGGCTTCGATGATTTCACTTCTATAGAAGAAAAATACATCAGTCCGAATGGAAATTATTTTATAGGAACCATTAATCTGGGTAAACTGGCTAATTCTTCCTGGATAAAAGATAAAAATATCAATGTAATATTTTCCTGTTAAAAATCTTTAGTTATGAAAAAGGGCGGATTTTTATAAAAAATCCGCCCTTTTTTGTAGAGTAATTTAGGTAGATTTACGAATTACGATTT
>JAVBRH010000060.1:0-7567 GCA_031548225.1 Apibacter sp. | reverse complement strand
AATTGACCAATATATTCACTTGTAATCCCCCGGAGAAACCTCTCTTAGGAAATAAGACATAAGATTATTAATCGTAATTCGTAAATCTTCAGTCTAAAATTAGTACACTTGACCTAATTTAGTATATTTGACCTAATTTTTAAGACATAAGACATTAAGTATGGGCTAATAGTTTCTGGAGAGATGTTTCCTATCGTCAACATGACAATATTGTGCTTAGTATCGTCTTTCTGAACAGAGCGAAGCGGAGTGAAGGATCTCTACCAACAACCAATGGCTATCAGCTAATGGTTAAAATTCGTATATTTATAAAATAAACCTAAAAAAACTCTGCAATGTCAAATATTAAACTGATTATTGAAGAACGTCCCAACGATATCGGGAATTTCTTAGTAGGAAGATTACTGCCTTTTCGTGAAAAAAGAACTGTTGGCCCCTTTGCCTTTATTGACCATATGGGCCCGGTCTGTCTCAGTGATACGAAAAATCTGGATGTTCCTCCCCACCCGCATATAGGATTGTCGACCCTTACTTATCTGGTAGAAGGAAGCATTATGCACCGGGATAGCCTGGGAACGGAAATCGAGATCAAACCCGGACAGGTAAACTGGATGACTGCTGGAAAAGGAGTTGTACATTCGGAAAGAACTCCGGAATATCTCCGTAATTCGGATAAGTTCATGCACGGATTGCAAATATGGGTTGCCCTGCCCAAAGAACTGGAACAGATGGAACCTTCTTTTCATCATATTGAGGAGTCGGGATTGCCTCAATGGGAAGAAAACGGAGTTCAGTACAAGCTGATTGCAGGAGAGATTCCGGGAAGAAAATCACAGGTTCCCGTTTACAGCCCCTTGTATCTTATTGAAATCAAATCGAAAGAAAAGAAAGTTATCTCCATAGGTAAAGATTTATTCGGAGAAAGCGCTTTATATATTATGGAAGGAGGAATTGAAAGCGAAGGAAATACTTTTGAATCCAAACAATTATTGGTAGCCAAAGACAGCAAACTCTGTGAGTTTGAAATCCTGCCGGGAAGTTCCGTATATATTTTCGGAGGAGATCCCTTTCCGGAAGAACGATATATTTACTGGAACTTTGTTTCATCTGATAAGGAATTAATTGAAAAAGCCAAAGAAAAATGGATAAAACAAGAATTTGATAAAGTTCCCGGAGAAACCGAATTTGTTCCGCTTCCGGGTAAAAGATAATTATCTCAAAAGAAAAACCGCAAATAAATTTTCATTATTTGCGGTTTTTCTTTTTATTAAGATCCGGATTAATGTCCGAATAATTTAGTATTCAAAGCCTGCAAAGCTTCTTTTTTATGTTTACCGTCAATAACTACCGTAATATTATGTTCGCTTCCTCCGTAAGACACCATATGTATAGGAATTTCTTTAAAAGCATCCAGTATTTTCACTCCATATCCCGCCTCACTTTTAGCAATATTTCCTACAATGGCAATAATCGTCTGGTCTTTCTCTACCTCCACATGGGCTATTTCCTTTAATTCGGCTATAATATTATCCAGACTTGCCGAATTATCAATAGTAAGAGATACGGCCACCTCAGAAGTGGTAATTACGTCTATGGATGTTTTATATTTTTCAAAAATTTCAAATATGGTTTTCAAGAAACCGTGGGCTAACAACATCCTTCCGCTCTTAATGGTAATGGCATAAATGCCGTCCTTTGCAGCTACTGCCCGGATCCCCTTCGGAGTATCAATATGGGCAATTAAAGTTCCCTTTGCTTCCGGCTGCATGGTATTTTTAAGCGACACCGGAATATTTCTTTTTTGTGCCGGTAAAATACAGGTCGGGTGAAGTATTTTCGCCCCGAAATAAGCCAACTCTGCTGCTTCATCAAAGCTCAGCTCATCCACCGGATAGGTTTTATCTACAAAACGCGGATCATTGTTATGCATTCCATCAATATCCGTCCATATCTGAATTTCCTTAGCCTCAATCACTGCCCCTATAATACAGGCGGTATAATCACTCCCTCCCCTTTGCAGATTATCCACGTCTCCCTGGGAATTTCTACAAATATATCCCTGAGTTATAAAGAAAGTAGTGTCCGGGTATTTTTTCAATTCCTCTTTTATATGCTCCTCAATATAAGCCATATCCGGCTCACCGTCTTTATTCGTACGCATAAATTCCAACGCAGGAAGAAGTATGGACTTCTCTCCTATTTCGCTTAAATAATAATGAAACATCGCTGTACTCAGCAATTCTCCCTGTGCCAGGATGATTTTTTCTTCCTTGGAAGTAAACAACGGAAAATCAAGAAAAGAGCGGATATATTCAAAATGAGAATCTATCAGTTCCCTTCCCTTTTCAAGTATGGTTTCATTCTTATATAAATCCTTTATTTCGGTCTGATATTTCTTTTCCAGCACATCTATCAGCTCCTTAGCCTTGGAAGTGTTTTTTTCATATAAAGCAGCGGAAATTTCCACTAAAGAATTGGTTGTACCGCTCATGGCAGAAAGTACAACAATTTGAGGATTCTGGCTTTTAGTCAATTCCGCCAGATTTTTAATACGATCGGCACTTCCTACACTGGTGCCTCCAAATTTCAATACTAACATGTTTTATCTTATTACGAAATACCAGTGCAAAAGTACATATTTTATTAACTCACCTGCTATCTACCTGTAAAAAATCATAGTTAATTTCCTATCTTTCAAAAGACAAATACTACCCTTTTCCTAAAAACCTGACTTCATCAGGTTTTTAGGAGACTGTATAAAACTGTCAACAGATAAAAAATCCCTATTTTTTATCCTGATCTTCTTTTCCCTTGGAAATATCCTTTATTTTCTGGTCCGCCTGGTCGGAAAGGTCTTTCAACGTATCACCACTTTTATCACTACAATCTCCTGCTTTTTCTGAAACCTTATGAAATAAAGAAGATACAGATCCTTTAACATCTTCAAATTTTCCCTTAGCGAATTTTTCCCAGTCGATATCCAGATTTTCCTTATCCATAAAGTCCTTAACTACGGATAAAGCTTTATGAGCCTGATCCTCGGTAAGCCCTGCCTCCTTTTGTAATTTTTCAATTAAGTTTTCCATAATTTGTTATTTTTTAGGATTTTAATAAATAAAACAAAAATTGAGCCTAAAAATTCTATTCCAAATCTATCTTCTTATAATGTCTATACTGCCTATCTGAACATTATTTATCTTTTGTTGGTCGAGGACGAGGTTGAGGAGAAGTTCTAGGAGTTCTAGGCATACCATGTGTGCCCGGAGAACCTGATCTATCTTTAGGATCAGGATTTGACTTAGGATTATTATTTTGTTTTGCCATAATTTTATTTTTATTCAAATTTAAATAAAAAAAAGATTGAAATAAATACTATACCGAGTAGAAAAGAAACAATACTAAATATATTTAATTTTTCAGTAAGTTTTGATGCATACTCAGCATTTCTATCGTATTTCTCTTGTTCCCTTATTTGGTTTTCATTCAACTTAAAACTATTTTTAATATTCAAATCCTCCATAAGATAATCATTCTTATTAGTTTTAATACCAGTTAATTGTGATATAAAATTTAAAATAATACTAAATACAAAAAAGGCAACACTTATTTTTATACTCCAATCAATCTGAACTTTATTAACAACTAAGTATTTTATTAACTCAAAACATAAATATAGTCCTCCACTACTAATTGTAATTATCAATAAATCCATTCTCTGATAACTATACCTAAGATTATCTAATGCTGATTTTTGTTTTTCTTTAGAAAACTCTAATTTATTCATAATCTGATTACCTTAATACAAATATATTCATTTTATCTCTTTTCTTAATAAAAAAATCAACAAATTTTTACTCCACTATCCCATTTCAAAACATATCTCTCTAAAAAATTCCCTAATTTTGTGAAATATGAAATTCTTAGTTTTTGACACCGAAACCACAGGTCTGCCTGCCAATGCTAATGCGCCTGTCTCCGATTCCGACAACTGGCCGCGTATGGTACAAATCGCCTGGCAGTTGCACGATGAAAATGGAGATTTGCTCGAAAACTACGATTACATTATTAAACCCGAAGGGTACGATATTCCCTTCAATGCACAAAAAATTCACGGAATCAGTACGGAAAAGGCTTTAGCCGAAGGTCATGACCTGAAAACCGTATTGGAACAATTCAATTCAGTTTTAGCTGAAAACCCTATTCTGGTAGGACAGAATATCTCTTTCGATATTCCCATTGTAGGAGCTGAATTTTACCGTAAATCCATAGAAAATACGATAGCTAAGCTGCCGTTAATTGATACAGCAAAGGAAGGTACCGATTTTTGTGCCCTTCCGGGAGGAATGGGCGGCGGATTTAAATACCCGAAACTTTCCGAATTATACGAAAAACTATTCGGGCATAGTTTTGAGGAAGCCCATAATGCCGCTGCCGATGTAAATGCCACTGCCCGGGCCTTCTGGGAATTAGTTCGTTTACGTCAAGTACAGACTAAGAAACTACATTTTACCGAAGAACAGCTGAACACATTTATCCGGAATCATCCGAAGCCCTTTCAATCCTTTGACATTATAGTACGGAAGCAGGTAAAAGACTTCAATGAAAAACTCAAAGAAAAAAGAGAAGGAGAAAGAAAATCCGTAGAAGACATTGACTTTTCCGATTTCTTTCATTTTCATAACCATTCCGTTTATTCCATCCTCACTTCCACCAGCAAACATTCCGACCTGCTTAAAAAAGCCATGGAATATAATATGCCCGCTTTGGGAGTTACCGATCTGGGAAACCTGATGGGAGCTTTTGCCTTTCTCAATGAAGTAAAAAAAGCCAATGCCGGAATTAAGGAACATAATAAAAAGGTAGAAGCCGGAGAACTTTCCGAGCCGGAAAAGAGAGAAATCCTGCCTATTATCGGTTGTGAACTTTATACATCTGAGACCTACCTGCAAAATAAATTCACCAAAGACAATCCTGACCGGAGGTATACTCAGGTTTTACTGGCTAAAAACCATGACGGATTTAAAAACCTTTCCAAATTATCCACTCTGGGTTACAAACTCGGATTTTACGCCGGATATCCGCGTATAGGAAAAGAATTAATTGAACAATACAAAGAAAACCTTATTGCCACTACCGGAAGTTTGTCTTCCGAAGTACCCAGCCTGATATTGAATGTAGGAGAAAAACAGGCGGAAGAAGCCTTTGTTTACTGGCATAACTTGTTTGGAGAAGACTTTTATGTAGAATTGCTCCGCCACCATCTGGATGAAGAAGAACACCTGAACCGGGTACTTCTCAAATTCGCTGAAAAATATGGAGTAAAAGTACTGGCACAAAACGACACTTTTTACATAAGCAAAGAAGAAGCCGAAACCCAGGATATTCTCCTATGCATACGGGACGGAGAAAAAAAATCTACTCCGGTGGGAAGAGGATTCGGAAGACGTTTCGGACTTCCAAACAATGAATATGATTTCAAATCCCAAGAGGAAATGGCTCATCTGTTTGCCGATATTCCCGAGTCTATTGAAAATTTAAGCGACTTCCTGAAAAAATTCGCCCCTTATGAACTGAGCCGTGAGGTACTGCTTCCTAAATTTGAAATTCCTCAAGAATTTGTAGATCCTTTAGATGAAACCGACGGGGGAAAACGGGGAGAAAATGCTTATTTGGCACATCTTGCCTGGGAAGGGGCTAAAAAACGATACGGAGATAACCTGACGGATGAAATACGCGAACGTCTGCAATTTGAGTTGGAAATCATCGCCAAAACCGGATATCCCGGATATTTCCTTATCGTACAGGATTTTACCTCCCAGGCGAGAAAAATGGGAGTTTCCGTAGGACCGGGACGAGGCTCTGCTGCCGGTTCCGCAGTAGCTTACTGTGTAGGAATTACCAATATCGACCCGATTAAATACGACCTGCTATTCGAGCGTTTCCTTAATCCTGACCGGATTTCCCTTCCCGATATTGATATTGACTTCGATGACCGGGGACGGGAAAAGATCATCCAGTGGGTAGTGGATAAATACGGAGAAAATCAGGTTGCGCAAATCATTACTTATGGAACATTGGCCGGACGTTCCGCTATTCGCGATGCCGGACGGGTACTGGAGTTACCGCTAAGCGATACCGACCGTCTATCCAAAAACCTGCCTCCTCAACTGAATTTAACCAAACTTAAAAATAAATCCGCAGAAGAATTACAAAAGGATTTTGGAAAAGAAGAATCCCTACCAGTATTGCAGCTAAAGCAAAAATTCGGGACTGAAGACCTGGAAGGAAAAGTAATTCAGAATGCGTATCATCTTGAAGGAAGCCTGAGAAATACCGGAGTTCATGCCTGCGGGGTCATTATTACCCCGGAAGATATTACCAACCTGATTCCGGTCGCAGTTGCCAAAGACTCCACCTTATTGGTCTCCCAATTCGATAACTCGGTCGTGGAAAGTGCCGGATTATTAAAAATGGACTTTCTGGGATTGAGAACTCTTACTATCATCAACGATACCATAGAAATCATAAAAAAACGGGAAGGCAAAGCCCCCGATCCGGATGAATTTCCTTTAGATGACGAATTAACCTACGATATATTTAAAAACGGAAATACCATCGGTATTTTCCAATATGAGTCACCCGGAATGCAAAAACACCTCAAAGCTTTACAACCGGATAAATTTGAGGATTTAATCGCCATGAACGCCTTATATCGTCCGGGACCTCTTCAATATATTCCCAATTTCATCAGCCGGAAGCACGGAAAAGAAGAAATCAGGTACGACTTACCCGATATGGAAGAATATCTGGCTGATACGTATGGAATTACCGTATATCAGGAACAGGTAATGCTTCTATCCCAGAAATTAGCCGGATTCAGCAAGGGTGATGCGGATATGCTCCGCAAAGCCATGGGTAAAAAACAAATTGAAGTGCTGAACAAAATGGAAGCTAAGTTCCTGGAAGGAGCTATGGAACGGGGACACCCCGAAGATAAACTCAAAAAGATATGGGAAGACTGGAAAGCCTTTGCCCAATATGCCTTCAATAAATCGCATTCTACCTGCTATGCCTTTATCGCTTTCCAAACCGCTTATTTGAAAGCCCATTATCAGGCTGAATTTATGGCGGCATTACTTAGTAACAACTTAAATAACCTCAGCACTCTTACTTTCTTTATGGAAGAATGTAAAAATATGGGATTGGAAGTGTTAGGCCCTGATGTGAATGAAAGTGATTATGAGTTTACAGTAAACGAAAAAGGAGCTATCCGTTTCGGAATGGGAGCCATCAAAGGAATAGGGGAAAATGCGGTGGAAGCCATTGTACACGAACGAACGGAAAACGGAAAATATAATTCCCTATTCGAATTTTTTGAAAGAACAGATTTAAAAAATATCAATAAAAAAGTAATGGAAAACCTGGTACTGGCAGGAGCTTTTGATGAATTAGCCGACTCCAACCGGGCACAGTTCTTTATCGAAGAAAACGGATCTACGACTATTGAAAAATTAGTCCGCTACGGCATTGCTTATCAGGAAAATAAAAATTCCGCTCAAAATTCCCT
>JAVBRH010000150.1:0-6196 GCA_031548225.1 Apibacter sp. | reverse complement strand
AACAATGGCTATAAATAACAAAACCACATCATTTTTAATGATTCTTCGTAAAAAATAAAGAAATACAATACCACCTATTAGTCCTGACAAGTACCAAAGATGATAAAATCCCATAAGAAGGGTTATCGTTAAATCCACATAAGATAAATACCAACACCAGGGAAGATAAAAAAGTGCCCAGACTATATAGATTTTTAAAACTCTGACAAGGTAAATATATGTTTTCTTTTTATCTGTCGGATCCAAATAATAACCGCTTATCAGAAAGAATATAGCTACTGTCACCTTAGCTAATTCGGATAACTCCCACAGAACATCAAATTCAAGTTTAGTGAAATTTTTTTCATAATCAGGACTAAAGGCAACTCCAAGAAAAAAATGAGTAAAGAGCACTGAAATACTTAAAATAATTCTAAAATAATCTAATGTAATGTTTCTTTTCATATAAAATGACTAAAGAACAAAAGTAAAAAATTTATTGATTTATTTGAGTAATTCTTTTCCTCACCCTAATATTCTACACAAAAATTTAAAAAATCATTTTTGCCCGGGATAAAAAATAGTATTACAAATTATCTACCCTATAAACATTTCAAGAGCTCTCATTCTAGCAAACGAAAGCTCTTGTAAGATTGAATTATTAATCAGTTGTTCAGATGTTTATTATCAATGGTACTAAGTTATGGCTTAAAAATCAGAATTCCTTACGGATTTCCGTAATGGATAGATATTTATTAAAAAAATTTCAAACTAATAAGTTAAATATCTTATTATAAGCTTTTTATGAAAAAATCACCATTCAAAAGAAACATTCTGAACTACTTCCGGAGAAAGAGATTGTGCTACCGGGCAGGTGTGTGCTACCCTTTCTAAAATAATTTTTTGTTTTTCCTCCAAATTCAGTTCAGGAAAACGGATAATAATCTTAATTTCTCCTATTTTTCTGGGGGAGGAGGTCATAATTTTTGTAACATCAGCCTGAGTTCCCTTTAAATCAATTTCCATAGTTCGTGCCTTAATCCCCATTGTAGTCAGTATACAACTTGCCAATGCAGTTGCAACCAAATCAGTAGGTGAAAAATTCTCTCCTTTTCCCTGATTATCAGTAGGAGCATCTGTGGCTATTTTTGATCCGCTTTGCAGATGAATACATTCTGTGCGAAGATCCCCTTCATACATTATTTGTACTGTCATAGGTTTTTATTTTTTAGGTTTTATCAAAGGTAGAAATTTATTTAGAATATTTTTTATTCTAATCACTTATAAGATTATAATATCCAACCCGTCATTTTGTCACTTCTGGTCTGTTGGTATTTTTTTTGAAATTGGAGTAATACAAATTTTGAATAAAAAAGACAAAACAATATGGCAAAAGGAAACATTAATGTATCAGTAGAGAATATTTTTCCTCTGATTAAGAAATTTTTATATAGCGATCACGAAATATTTTTGCGGGAATTAGTCTCCAATGCTACTGATGCGACGTTGAAATTAAAACATCTGTCCAATATAGGGGAAGCGAAAATAGAATATGGCAATCCTGTTATTGAAATCAGAATAAACAAAGAAGATAAGACTTTGCATGTCATTGACCAGGGAATTGGAATGACGGAAGAAGAAGTTATTAAGTATATCAACGAAGTCGCTTTTTCCGGTGCGGAAGACTTTATCTCCAAACATAAAGATGCTGAAAAAGAAGGAATTATTGGTCATTTCGGATTAGGATTCTATTCTTCTTTCATGGTTGCGGACAAAGTGGAGATCATCACTAAATCCTATACGGATGCCCCGGCCATACGCTGGAGTTGTGACGGAAGTCCGGAATTTGATCTGGGACCTGCCGATAAAACTGACAGAGGAACGGAAATCATTCTTCATATTGCAGAAGATTCCACTGAATTTCTGGAAGAACACAGGATTACCGAATTATTGTTAAAATATAACCGTTTCATGCCGGTTCCTATCAAATTCGGGACTCGGGAAGAAACCTTACCATTACCGGAAAATGCAGATAAAGATGCCCAACCGGAAAAGATTACAGTAGATAATATTATTAACAATCCCACTCCGGCGTGGACTAAATCTCCATCTGATTTAAAGGATGAAGATTACAAAGCCTTCTACCGGGAATTATACCCGATGCAGTTTGAAGAACCGCTTTTCTATATTCACCTGAATGTAGATTATCCATTCCATCTGACTGGAATTTTATTCTTCCCGAAACTGGCTAACAACTTAAATCTTGATAAAGATAAAATACAATTATATCAAAATCAGGTATTTGTAACCGATGAAGTAAAAGGTATCGTTCCTGACTTTTTAATGTTATTACGTGGAGTTATTGACTCTCCGGATATTCCGTTAAATGTTTCCCGTTCTTATCTACAAGCAGATGGGGCTGTGAAAAAAATCTCCTCTTATATTACTAAAAAGGTAGCAGATAAAATGGCTTCCCTGATTAATGAAAATCGGGAAGATTATGAGAAGAAATGGAACGACATCAAGGTAGTGATTGAATACGGAATGATTTCCGAAGAGAAATTCTATGAAAAATCCGACAAATTTACACTTTATCCAACTGTTGATGGAAAATACTATACTTTTGACGAATTGAAGGATAAGATCAAGGATAATCAGACTGATAAGGATGGGAAACTGGTAGTTCTTTATGCTTCCAATGTTAATGAGCAGGATCAGTATATTCAGACAGCCAAAGACAAAGGCTATGAAGTATTATTATTGGATTCTCCTATTGTTCCCCATTTAATTCAAAAACTGGAAACTTCTAAAGAAAACCTCTCTTTTGTACGGGTAGATGCCGACCATATCAACAATCTGATTAAAAAAGAAGAAGACACAGTTTCCCTACTTTCCGAGGAGGAAAAAGAAACATTGAAAAAAGAGTTGGAAGAAACCATCGATTCCAAGGCTTATACCATAGAACTGGAAAATTTAGGACGGGAAGATGCTCCGTTTATGCTTACCCAGCCTGAGTTTATGCGAAGAATGAAGGACATGCAGCAAGTAGGGGGTGGAATGTTTGGAATGATGGGAAATTTCCCGGAGATGTACAATCTGGTAGTGAACACCAATAGCCCGTTGGCTTCTGAAATTCTCGCCAAAGAGAACAAAGAAGAAAAATCTGCAATTATTAAACAGGCATTAGATTTAGCAAAACTTTCCCAGAATATTTTAAAAGGAAAAGACCTTACCGATTTTATCAAACGTAGTTTTGAAATGATTAAGTAATATCTGTTAAATTAAATAAAAAAACATACCCTAAGGTATGTTTTTTTATTTAATTCAATTCTTCCATGATTTTCAAATAATTCAAATATCTTCTTTTCGATATTTCCCCTTCCTCTACTGCCTTAATTACAGCACATTGAGGCTCGTTAATATGTAAACAGTTGCTGAATTTACAATTCTGCTTTTCTCTGAAAATTTCCGGAAAATAATCCTGAAGCTCTTCCCTTTCCACTTCTACCAGTTCAAACTCCTTTATCCCCGGAATATCAATGATATTTCCTCCGAAATTCCAGTCATACATCTGGGCGAATGTAGTAGTATGCTTCCCTTTTTCATTATAATCGGAAACTTCAGCGGTTTTTAAATCCATTCCCGGTTGAAGTGCGTTTATCGTCGAAGTTTTTCCACTTCCCGAATGCCCCAGAAACACGGTAACTTTATTTTGTATCTCTTTTTTTAACGCTTCGATATTGATTTTCTTTTCAGCGGATATTTCTAAAGTCTGATATCCTATTCTCTGATAAATATGGTCGACTTCCTCCAGTTCCTTTTTTTCATCTTCCGACAATAAATCAATTTTATTGAATATAATTAAAACCGGAATTTGATACGCTTCACAGGTAATCAAAAACCGATTCAAAAAGCCCAGTGAAGTCTGAGGATTTCGTATGGTAAAAATAATACAGGCCATATCCACATTGGAAGCAAGTATATGAGTGTCTTTAGAAAGATTAACCGATTTCCGTATAAGATAATTTCTTCTGGGATAAATTTTTGTTATCCAGGCCAGGGAATTTTCTTCCAACTCGTAATCTACTTTATCTCCAACTGCCAGCGGATTGGTATTTCGTATTTTTTCTTTTTTAAATTTTCCACGAATACGGGCTTCATAAACTTTTCCGGTCTGGGTATCTTTTAAAAAATACCAGCTTCCGGTGGATTTGGTTACGATTGCCTGTTTCATAAGTCAAAAATATAAAAAAATGCACCATTATCATGATGCATTTTTTAAAATACTATAGAATTTACTATTTTTTATTCATCCATGATTTCATTTTGCAGATCCACGGATTCTTTGTGGATAGACACCAGAAGTTGTTCTAAAAACTCCTCGGAAAGTCCCATTCTCGTTCCATTTCGGATTGCCAGTTTTTTCAAGACATTCCATCGATCCGGTTGGAAAATGGCTACATTATGATCTTTTTTAAGATGCCCTATTTTCTTGGATACATCCATTCTTGAAGCCAGTAAACCTAACAATTGATTGTCTAATTCATCAATCTGACTTCTGTATCTGTTTAACTTGGTAGAAAACTCATCGGAAGCATCATCTTTTTTCCTCAAAGTGATATCCACTAAAATCTCTTTCAGGGTTTCAGGCAAAATCTGCTGTTTAGCATCGCTCCATGCCTCATCCGGATTATTATGAGTTTCTATCATTAACCCGTTATATTCCAGGTTGAAAGCCTGCTGTGATATTTCCGATATTAAATCTCTTCTTCCTGCTATATGGGAAGGGTCGCAAATCAACGGAATATTAGGCAATTTATCTTTCAATTCCAGAGCTATCTGCCATTGCGGATTATTTCTGTATTTTGATTTAGTCTGTGAGGAAAATCCTCTATGGATTGCTCCTAAATTTTTAATTCCCTGTGCAGCCAGTCTTTCTAATGCTCCAATCCATAAATCCAAATCCGGATTCATCGGATTTTTAACTAAAACTATCTTATCCGTATCTCTCAGAGCTTCTGCTATTTCTTGAACAGTAAATGGATTTACGGTAGAACGGGCTCCAATCCAAAGATAATCCACATCAAATTCCAATGCCAGCTTCGCATGGGAAGCGTTAGCCACTTCTGTAGCTATTTGCATTTTAAACTCATCCTTCACTCTTTTTAACCAGTTCAAACCAATTGCTCCTACACCCTCAAAACTTCCGGGTTTAGTTCTTGGTTTCCAAATTCCGGCACGATAGACCTGTACATAATCCTTATCAAGTCTTTCTGCGATTTCCATCACTTGTTTTTCACTTTCTGCACTGCATGGCCCTGAAATGACCAACGGCTTCTCGTACTGGTCAATCCAATTTTGTTTTATATCTTGTATATTCATATCTTGTAATGCTAACTAAATCAAGAGTTATCTTAAAAACACTATTTCTTATAAATTTGACACTAATATAATTATTAATATTAAATAACAAAAATAAAAAAGTCTATTTTTTTCATTACCCAGACTTCTCAATCATTCTGTTTGTCTGACATGAAAGAAAATTAAATAATTTTCGATATAAGCAAATTATATTTTACCTCTTTTTATACGACTTTTCTCAGGAAGAAAATTTTTCAAAAACCCCTAATCCAAAAAGGGCAAAATCGTATTTAACCGGATCTTCCGGATCTAAATACCTTAAATTATCCATTAACTCAAGGGCTGCTTTCCAGTCATTTTGTTTCCTGCTCATTAAATTCAACATCCGGGCTACATTTCCGGAATGGACATCTAACGGACAAACCAATTGCGAGGGTAATAAACTATTCCAGATTCCAAAATCCACTCCTTTGGAGTCTTTTCGTACCATCCAGCGGAGATACATATTAATTCGTTTTGCAGAAGAATTTTTTGCCGGACTGCTGATGTGTTTTTTTGTCCTTTCTAAATGGGGAATTTCAAAAAAAATAGTTCTAAATCTTTCTATTGAATCATAGGTGTTTTTTTCCTTCTCTTTTGCAGAAAAAACTTTTTCCAATCCCCCGTATTTTTTATATATGTTTTTCAGGGACTGAATGAAAAAAATCAAATCATCTGAATGGAAAGTCCGGTGAATGCTTCCTTTTATTTTTTCCAAATCTCCGGAAGTATGATTTTTTACAAAATCAAAAGGAGAATTGTCCAGGAATTGAATCATCTTTTCCGCACTTTTTATAATGCTTTTCCGGTTTCCCCA
>JAVBRH010000293.1:0-4604 GCA_031548225.1 Apibacter sp. | reverse complement strand
CATCTGTTATTTCAATAATACAACCATGTAATTTAAAATACAACAACGCACTTTCCAATTTCATAGCATGATTAATTTTTTCCCCATTTTTGATGATCTTAGATATGTTTTGAATTCTATCTTCTACTTGGTCATATGCATCTTCTATAATTAAATCATAGTTAGTAGTGAAAATTGTATGCCACTTAAATAATGGAATTTTTAAATGTGGGTGCCCTGCTTTATATTTAACAAATATATCATATATAAATTTCTGAACATCATATAAACTTGTTTCACTTATAGCAAGTTCTGATACATATTGTAAGTCTTTACCAACATATTTATCATCTAAAAATTTTCGTGCTAATAATTCTGAAAGTTCATCTCCTGTAGGTGGTTGTTTATTCTCTGGATGAAAAGAATCAAAACTTGCTCCTGCACCCAAAAATAAAACTATATTTCCTGATCTGATTTGTTCGATTAAACCTTTTGGTATAGAACGATTTATTGTATCAATAGTTTCCATTATTTTCCTTTGTTAACAAATATACTAATTTACCTTATCTTATACATATCTTATAATTATATATTTTTTCCTTTTTTTATATAAAGATTATTTCACTCTATCAAAAAGCATCTATTCAGTTAAATTTAGATCAAAAATAACAATTATTGTGTAAACAAATTTGTTTATTTTGTATCTTTGTAATTAAATATAAAAAATATGAATCCTAAAATATCCATTATAAAAGGACTGCATCCGGGGATTATCATTAACAGGGAATTAAAAAAAAGGAATATCCCCAAAGGACGTTTTGCTATTTCCATTAATGAATACCCTCAAACTCTGGTTGCTATAACTAAAGGTAAACGTAGGTTAACCCCATCTCTTGCTTTACGAATTGAAAAAGAAATGGAATGGGAAGAAGGATTTTTATTAGTTCTACAGGCCTATTATGATGTAGAACAAGAAAAAAATAAATTATCTAAAAACTACCGTCCGGATTTATCAAAATTTCGCCCTATTCTTTTTTGGGATACGGATATTAATAAAATTAACTGGGAGAAAAATAAAGTTTCGATTATAAAAAGAGTTTTAGAACGTGGAAATGAAACAGAGTTGAAAGAACTTTTATCATTCTACGGAAAAAAGACTATCCTATCAACCTTAGATAATATTCAAAATGTATTACCTGCCAAAAAAGACAATCTAGATCAGTACTTATTACTTCTATTAAAATGACACAAAAATTATTTTATAATACGGTTTCTCCATTGCTTTTATCGATACTAAAAAGGTTAATGTCAGCAAAAGAATTCAATGATTTCAGACTGGTTGGCGGAACCTCTTTAAGTTTACAATTAGGACATAGGGAATCTATAGATATTGATTTATTTACAGATAAAGAATATAATTCTGTTGATTTTAAAGCTATTGATATATACTTAAAAAGAAGTTTTCCTTTCGTTGATACTAATATTTCCGAGAATGTCATTGGCCCCGGAAAATCTTATTTCATTGGGGAGTCTGCTGTAAATGTAATCAAGCTTGACCTATATTACACAGATCCTTTTATTGCTCCTGATATAAAAATTGATAGTATCAGATTAGCAAGTATTGGTGAAATAGTGGCTATGAAAATTGATATAATTGCGAGAGAGGGAAGAAAAAAAGATTTCTGGGATCTTCATGAACTATTAGATTCTTATTCTTTGGAGCAAATGTTAGAATTACACAAAAAACGTTATCCATATTCTCACAATCGTAAAGAAATTCTTTCAAACCTCATAAAATTTGAGAAAGCGGATGATGATTTTGAGCCTTTATGTTTGCGAAATAAATATTGGGAATTAATCAAATTAGATTTTACTGAGCTAATCGAAAATAAATTGTTTTAGTCAAAGACTATTTAGAAACCATGACAGTTAAAATTAAACGTTTTTATGAAAATGGCACTAACTTTCTTTTAATTTCCTTCTAATTCACTCATCTACTTTCCTATACAAAATTTACTAAAAATATTCCCTAATAACTCATCATTAGAAACCTGACCTACGATTTCCCCTAAGGCTTCTAAAGCCCTGCGAAGGTCTATGGCTATCAGCTCACTGCTTAATCCGTTTTGTAAGCCTTCTTTACACAAAATCAACGATTCTTTAGCTCTGGTTAAGGCATCGAGGTGACGGGCATTATTAATAATGGTCTGACTTGCGGTCTTTTGCTGTTCTATATAGGAATACATATTCTCTTTTAATTCAACTAAATGTTGATTTTCTTTGGCAGACAATGTAAGCAAAGAATACGAGTTTTTAATTTCTTCCGGTATATCGGAAAGAGTAAAATCCGGATTTTTATCCTGTTTAGTCAGGCATATCAGGATATAGAGATTCTCCCGGTGAAATTTAGCGAGATCCTCCCTTACTTCCTGCCAGTTCAATTTACCTATATCTGCCAGATAAAGAATTATGGCTGCCTCCTTCGCTTTTTCCAGAGCTTTAGCCACCCCCAGTGCTTCCATCGTATCTTCCGTGTCCCGGAGTCCGGCAGTATCAATAAACCGGAATTGTATTCCATTAATAATCAGAGACTCCTCAATCGTATCCCGGGTAGTTCCGGCAATATCACTGACGATTGCCCGATCTTCCTGTAATAAGGCATTCAATAAGGTGGATTTTCCCGCATTAGGTTTCCCCAAAATCGCCACCGGAACTCCGTTCTTAATGGCGTTTCCATAGGAAAAGGAATCTATCAGCGGATTAATCGTATCCAGAATTTGATTCATTAAACTCAATAATTGGGTACGGTCTGCAAACTCCACATCTTCTTCCGAAAAATCCAGTTCCAACTCCAATAAAGAAGCCAGATCCAATAATTCAACCCGAAGTTCTTTTAACAGAGAAGAAAATCCTCCCCTCATCTGGGAAAGGGCTATATCATGACTGGCTTTATTTTCCGCTGCGATTAAATCGGCAACGGCTTCCGCCTGGCTTAAATCAATCCGTCCGTGTAAAAAAGCACGCTGGGTAAATTCTCCGGCTAAGGCCAGCCTACATCCTTTTCTTAACAAAAGAGAGAGTATTTGTTGTTCTATATAATGAGAGCCATGACAGGATATTTCCACTAAATTCTCGGCATTAAAAGTTTTAGGATCTAAATATACTGAAACCATCCCTTCATCTATAGTTTCTTCTCTATCTGTTATAAAACCGTAATGAACCGTATGAGAAGATACCTGAGTCAGGTCTTTTCCTTTAAATACAGAGCTAACTATAGACAGGGAATCTTTTCCTGAAACCCGGATTATTCCCAATGCTCCTATTCCCTGTGGGGTAGCTAATGCACAAATAGTATCTTCTAACATAAAATTATAATTTGGAAACTGAAAAAACTATTCCGGTTTACACAGTTTATCTATATATAAAATTCCCTGAATATGGTCATATTCATGTTGAAATATAATTCCGGTATAATCTCCTAAACGGCTTTCTCCTGATAATTTTTCTCTTAAATTTTCTCCTTTTTCATTTTTATATCTCACTTCTATCCAGGGATACCGGACAGAATTTCCATATTTATCCGGAACTGATAAACATCCGTCATATAAAAAACATAGCGTTTCTTTCGGATGTGAAATAATTTTAGGATTTATGGCTACTTCTACGGGTTGTCCCGGCTTATCCAAACGAAGGAATAAAAAGATTTTTTTATTAATCCCTATCTGGGGCGCCGCTATTCCCACTCCGGATTCGGCCTCCATAGTTATCCGAAGTTTTTCCAATAATGCCAGCAAGTCTTTATTTTTTTTAATTCCTTTTACATTAACCGATTTTGTCCGCAGAACAAGCGAATCTTCATTTGAATTTATTTGTAAAACACGGGCAGATTTCCCGGGAGAATCATAAATAATCTGCTTTTCCCTCTGGGTAAAAGAAGTAGTACAGCCTATGAATGTACATGAAATAAAAGATACTAAAGATATCAGGATAAAATTTTTCATTCACTGATTCTCAAATTAATAACGACACTGCCAATTACTCTGTCTTGAAGAAACTATCCACAAACTCATATTTATTAAAAGGTTGCAGATCATCCATTCCTTCTCCTACCCCGATATATTTTACAGGAATTTTGAATTGATCCGAAATTCCTATTACCACTCCTCCTTTGGCAGTTCCATCCAGTTTGGTTATGGCTAACGCACTCACTTCTGTTGCTGCAGTAAATTGCTTCGCCTGTTCAAAGGCATTCTGTCCGGTAGAGCCATCCAACACTAACAGTACTTCATGCGGAGCATCCGGAATGACCTTTTGCATTACCCTTTTGATTTTGGTAAGCTCATTCATCAGGTTCACCTTGTTATGCAGACGTCCTGCCGTATCAATTAACACCACATCCGCATCCTGTGCTTTGGCGGACTGTACCGCATCAAAGGCTACGGAAGCCGGATCTGAGCCCATTCCCTGTTTCACAATAGGAACTCCTACTCTTTCCGACCAGACCACTAACTGATCCACCGCTGCTGCCCGGAAAGTGTCTGCTGCACCCAGCAATACTTTCTTTCCCTGCTGTTTAAACTGATGTGCCAACTTTCCTATGGTAGTGGTCTTTCCCACTCCGTTTA
>JAVBRH010000172.1:0-13834 GCA_031548225.1 Apibacter sp. | reverse complement strand
GAAAGAAATGGCTTTGGGCTGGGTGCCTATTATGTTCCTAAAATAGAATGGCAGGAATCTATAGGAGATATAGAAGGAGCATTGGAAACACTGAGAGAAAGAGAAGCTTATGGAAGGGACGGGATGTCTGATTGTGAGGCTTGTGAACAAAATAAAAAAATAAAAATAAAACTGATTGCAGGAAAGTACGAAGAAGCTATTGCAGATATGAATGAAATGCAGATGAGAAAACTATCCTGTGCCGAAGTTCCTTACGATACTTATTGCAATCTGGCCTATTACCTGAATAAGATAAACGATTCCAAAGCAAAAGAATACTTCGAAAAAGGACTGCATGAATTGGGTACGGATTCATCGGCCATTACAGGGTTGTCCAAGCTTATAAATTATATTTCTTATCATGATCCGGAACAGGCTTTGTTGCTTTTTGAAAAGTATGCCCACTGGCATCTGAATCCGGAAGACGGAGTGAATTTTGAAGTAGCCCTGAATTTTTTAAACTTGTTTAAGGAAGAAAAATCATTGACATTATCAGGGTTGAATCCTACTCTTCCTTTTTATAAAGAGGAAGGAAAATACCAGTCTCAGGACTTATACCGGTACTATTTCACTATAGTAGAAACCCTGGCGAAGAAATTTGATGAAAGAAACCGTACCAACAATTATAAAAATCAGGTAAATAAAGAAGTTTCATAACAGATGAATTATACTTTAGAATTACAGAAAATAGAGTTAAAGCTGAAAGCAGCAACTACACCGGAAGACAGAATTAATCTTCTGAAACAGGGAATCAAGATAGCAGATTCGCATAATGATATAGAATGGGGATTCGATCTCAGACTTGATTTAATCGCTGAGGAAGTAAGTACTTCCCGCTGTATAGAAAGTTTCTCCGCCTTTTCCTGGATATTGAACACAAGGGATGAAAATCCTGACTTATTTGATGAAAGTGAGTTTCTCTGGGAATATAAATGGATGGCCAATGCCTCTTACCGGAATGCTGATATATCCAAGGAACAAATAGAAAGCATACTGGAAGATTTAAAAGTCCGTATGCAAAGAAACGGATACAGCCTGAGGGGGTATTACAGCATAGTCATTGCCTGGAACCAGTTTCTTGGAAATGACGAAGAGGTGGATCGTTATATAGAATTACGGGAAAAGGAACAACATGATGATATGTCACATTGTCCTGCCTGTGAACTGGACACTAAAGTGGAGGTGGAGCTGAGAAAGGGAAATTTTGATAAAGCCCTGACTATGGGGCATGATTTACTAATCAAAAAGGTAACCTGTGCCCATATGCCTTTCGCTACCTTTAGCGAATTGGCCTATCATTTGAACAGAGCTAATGATGAAAGAGCCTCCGGTTTTTTCGAAAAGGCTCTGGAAGAGCTTCAGGCTTTGGATCCTTCTGATAGTTCCATTCTGGCAACCGTTTCATTGCTGATTAATTACCTGATTACCCAGGATAAAGAAACGGCTTTTTCCTTTTTTGAAAAATATTCTTCCTGGGAATTAAATGCCGAAGATTCCCTGAAATATAACATTTCTAAAAATTGTTTTCGGTTATTTAAAGGGGAAGGAAAAAGAAAACTGCAATTAGAAGTTAAGCATCCGCTATATAATAATTCGCAGGAATACAATCTGGAAGATCTTTATTCCCACTATTACCAGAAGGCATTGGATCTGGCAGAAAAATTTGACCGGAGAAACGAAACACCGTCATTTATAGAGAGTTTAAAGAAAGAGACAAATTTTAGTATAAATTAATTATGGTATATTAAATTTTTTATACATTTGTAAAATAGTTAACATTAAGAAATAAAACAATTCTTAAAGTAGGTGTCTATTGATAGTATAATATGGAATAGATAACTTTATGATGTTCTCATTATTTTAAAATAACAATATGGTTTCTAATATAGGTGGTTAGAAGGCTTGTTGTTTGCTGACTATAAATTTTAGCTAATTATAGATTTATTATAAAAATGCAAACAATTAAACATTATTTAAGTGTTATGGTACTATTTCTTATTTCTACTCAAGTGAACGCACAGGTAGGAATAGGAACAGAAGCTCCCCAATCGATTCTTCATGTAGTGGGAGATGAAACTCTTACAGGAGAATTCAAAGTAGGAGGAGATGATTCTACTGAGGGAGATCCGGGTATAGAAGGGCAAGTATTGAAATCAAATGGGTCAGGAAAAGCCCCTTCCTGGTCAGATCTTGAGAAAATGAAAGGAGTAAGCAGTATAATATTTTATCAGGAAAGTGCTTCTGCTTATACATTTTCAGGAACCGGGGGTTCTTTTGTAGATGTTCCCGGAATGGTGTATTCTTTTACCTCTCCTGCAACTGGTTATCTGCTAATTCAGGCGTCACTTTTCAGTGCTATAGATAACCCATCTGCCAATGCGATAAACAATGTGCAATATCAGCTTGTAGTTAATGGGGTAGTTATTACAACCTGTATGGGCTCTCCTATGGGTATGACAGGTGCCGGTTATAACCCGGAATCTACAACAATACTGACAAGATTTGGAGTTTCGGTAAATCAGGCTTATGATATAAGAATACAGGCCAATCAGGCATATGTAATGGGAGGGGCTAATGCATCTGTCGGCAAAGTTGTTTGGGGGGCTACTTCCACCATGACAGGAACGCTTATAACTACCGAATGAACGAAAATAATTTAATGCAACTCTTATGGTAAGAATGGGAATAATTAAATATTGTTTGTCTTTTATTTTAATATCTTGTTTCGTCGGACAAGTAAGTGCCCAGACAGGGATTGGAACGGAAACCCCACAATCTGCTTTGCATATAGCAGGAGATAAAACTCTTACAGGGGAATTCAAAGTAGGGGGAGATGAGTCTACTGAAGGAAATCCCGGAACAGAAGGGCAGGTATTGAAATCGAACGGAATAGATTCTCCGCCTCTATGGTCGGATCTGGATAAAGTAACGGGGGCCAGTAGTATACAATTTTATGAAGAAAGCCCGTCTGCGTACACATTTACTGATACAAGCGCTACTTTCATAGATATTCCCGGACTGGTCTATTCTTTTACCTCTCCGGCGACAGGAGAATTGATTCTCCAGACGGTAATTTTTTCCCAGATTGATAATCCTTCATCTGATGCTACGAATAATGTGGAATATCGGATTTTTGTGAATGAGAACACTCAATTGAGAGGTGTGGGATCTCCTTCAGGCTTTGCTTCTAATGGCTTTAATCCGGAATGTGAAGCGCTGTATACAAGGTTTGCAGTGACTGAAGGTCAGGTGTATGATATAAGAATACGGGCGCGTCAGGCATATACAATGGGGGGTGCCAATGCATCTGTCGGTAAGATTGTTTCAAAATCTGTATCTTCAACATCTTCCATGATGGGAACTTTGATTTCTACAGAGTAATAATTAGGCAAAATCCATACTTTTTTATTTAACTGAAATTAGTTGTAATTAATATAAAAAGCGATCTTTTCAGACCGCTTTAAATGTTTTCACAACGGAATAATCCTTATTGTGAATTGCTCTCAAAATTACATTTACTATTGCTAAGGTATAAAATAGAATTTATATATACAAATTTTATTTTAAAATGAGAGAATTTGATTTTTTTTGTATATTTATTTCCTATAAATATAGTTGTTATGAAAAGTGTTTTAGCCGTGAGTTATCCTATAAAGATACAAATTTGAAAGCAATTCACAACTTTCTCTAAGTCCTGAATTGTATAGTCATCACTGCGAGTTGTTCGATAAATATACGAAATTGAGAGCAATTCACAACGATTAGCTACTTTATTAAAGCTAGTATTAAAAGAATGCATGAGTAAAAGCGTTATGTATTAAAATTAGGTATGTTAAACTAATGATAACATTTAAGATTAGTCCAAGTGATAGAAGAAGCTTAGTAATACCAGGTTTAGATTGGGTTTCAACAGCACCCCAAATAAAAGTAATGATAAGGGCAGGAAGAATAAGTAGAACCATTCCTATTGGTACCCCAGGACCTCCCAAATAACTAACCGTTGTATTTTGAACCCAAGAAAAAAGTGCTGGAATAGAATAAGTACAAAAGAATATTGATGCTGCGATTAAGTGAATTAGTAATGATAAAGAAATTCTTCTTTTGAATGCTTTTTTTTGTGTCAGGGGTTCATTTTTTTTATGTTTTTTAGAATGAAGTAACACTAGATCAATTGGAATGTAATTAAGTCTATCTATTGTAATAATTTCTTTAATATTATAGAAACTTAAGATAGCAATAAGATTAGTTCCTTTATAGAGATTACAAGTTGCAAGCGTAGGCTCTTCAATAATTTGTTCAAAATCAGATACAGTATATCCATGGTTTAAAAGTTCTTTGACTGTTGTTCTACCAAAATGAATAGTAAAACCATCAATAGTAATATTATCCTTTTCCATTAACGTATCCTCCCAAGTGTTATTTAATTACTTTTACTATAACATATTAAATATATTATTAACATAGCCTTTCTGGTTAAATAAGCAGATAAAGATTTTATTTATCATCATTAATGGGACTTTTATTAGGATGACGATGATCATATATCTTATCTGGCTGTGAGTTATTCTATAAAGATACGAAATTGAGAGCAATTTGTAAATTTATAATAGATGTGATTATTCTTGCTCATTTAAATCAGCAAACCAATAGGGATATTCTTTTTCTGTGCCATCATCTAATTTAATAGGAAAAGATATCTTTGAAGGTTTTCCTAAGGAAAAAGGTACTGGGGAACTAAAAATTTCTCCATTGTAACAAAATGTATGGTATTCTCCATTTTCACCGCAAATATCGGCCTCATCAGGTAAGTCATGAATGAAATTTTCATTGATATGTCGTCCGATAAACGTTTCGTCCAATATATCAGCCATAGTAGTGACGACAACGGCCTGCAAACCGGAATTTAGAAAATCATCCATTATTTCCTTCGAAGATTTTCCCCATAGAGGTTCTACCACTTTTATTCCATAAGGTTTTAATTGCTTTTCCCGGTATGTTTTTACATCATGCAGATATATATCTCCAAAAATGAAATGCCGGATTCCTGATCTTGTGAAATGCTCTACTGCATTTTTCATGGCATTCTCATAGTCTGTTATGTTTCCGTTGGGGGTTAGTTCAACAATATAGAGCGGAATGCCGATGCTTCGGGTTTGTTTTTTCAAGAGAGGTATAGGAATGGCGTGCATATTTGAGCGTTGGGTATCTCTATTTACCGTAGTTAAGAGAGAAACGACTTCGTATTCTTTTTCCTGTAACACTTTGTATAAGGCAAGAGCAGAGTCTTTCCCGCCACTCCAGTTGAAAACAGCTTTTTTTCGTTGCATTGTCAATTTACTTCTGTATTGTCTTGTTCTTTATCCCAAAAATAAGCATATTTCTTTTTGAATTTTGAATTTAACAGGGGTAATACTTCTTTCCATTCCATCAAGTAAAAACGATACATCCATCCATGGTTTCCTTCTGTTCGAAAAGCTACTCCATCGGGACAGACAAAGGCATAATTATATTCCTGGGCTTCAATTATATTTTTATCTATTAAATGCCGGATTGAATTTTCACTGATTAAAACATCGTCTTTGTCTAGGAATTTTTTATTTTTTATGTCATACACAATATAACTGGTATTTAAATTTCCATAGTAGTCGATAGCTCCTATAAATGTTTCCTGCTTGATTACAACCCAGTCATTTTGATTATATATGACTTCACTGTTATCAAAACCGCCAACCATGCTTCGAGATTGGTGTATATGTGAAGCATTCTCTGCATATTCAAATTCTTTTTTATATTTTTCAACTGCTGCAGGATAAGATGTATATTGAACAGAATTCATATTGCCACTCCATCCGCCAATCATGCCACCAGTTTGTTTGTTTAAAAATGTTATATAATCTTTGTTATTTTCATTTGGTAAATTCACGGAATAAGATACCGTTGCCGGAACTTCCGTTATTTTATTCTCATTAACAGCCTTTGTATCTTTATGAAAACAAACAACTTTATAGTTTAATATCATTGAAGGTTTTGACTGATTTAATAAGAAATAAACAGGTTTATGGCTTAGAGTGTTGTCAATCAAATACCCTTCAAGTTTCGTACTATCGTCAACAAAACGAATTATTAGACTTCGTTTCGGCTCCTGAAGGAACTTGTCCGTATAATACCCTTTCAAATATTTTTTATCATAGTTAAACCTATGGAGATTTTTCAAATAAAAGGAATCCAATACGGAATAGTCTCTTTGGAACTTCGGGTTGCCGAATAACTCTTCTTCATTAAAGTAAAAATCATATAATTGAGGGCCAATAGCTGCATATATATTTAATATTTTTTGTTCGCGAAGATTTATCGTATTTATATTGGCATTCAGAAATGCCTTATTGTTACCGATTTTTCCGGCATATTGTTTTTGGGAAGAATTGGCTGGGTTAGCCGGTTGGATGTTTTCCCACCCGCCAGTAAGGGAATCTATTTTTGATTGTATCAGAGAATCGGAAACAGGATTATTTTTATAGCCTGAATAATCTGAAACTTCGGTTAGCCTTTGAGTGCTTTTTTCTTTATGATAATTTTTAATTTGTGTATAACCTGCAGTAAGTAAACATATTGAAATCAATAATAATTTTGTTTGCATTGTATAACCGAGCTTCTTATTAAAGTTCTAAGTTAACTAAAATTTTAGCAGTTGCAGAATAATAAACCCCTTTTTTAATAGGAATAGTTTTCTATTAGTTCTATATCGTCAATTCTGAATCCGTTTCTGGTAAGGTTTGTGAATTCTATTTTTGTAGTTCCATCAGGAATAAGCATTTTTACCACTATGAATTTATTGGCTCCGTTAAGAGGAGTTATCTCTATGCTGGGAATTGTTACAATTTCATCATTGCATTTCAAAGTAAGCACATTGGCATTGGAAGAACTTCCCTCGTTATAAACTCCTCCATTATTAAATTTATACCGGAGGGTAATATTCGTTTTACCTTCAGTAGGAAGGTTATTCATAACAAAGGAAGCAGGAGTTCCATTATCATAGGGAATCCAGACAAAAAGAGTGCCATTGCTGATGGAATTTAAAAAACGTATATCGGCTCTGTTTGAAGGATCGGAATAGGTTACCGGAGAATTATTATCGAAACCTGTTACATCGCTGATTTTAGGCCAGGAAGGACTGGCTGAAACGGGAGAGCCATCTATTCGTGTAGTATGGGTAAAAGTTTCTTTAAAAAATCCTTCCGGAGGAAAAGGCGGAATGGAATAATCATCACCATCAACACAACATGACAGGGAGAAAACTCCTGTTGTGATAAGTATTATGTATAGAAATGGTTTTATTTTCATTAGGATTAGTTTTCTATTTTAATATCGTCGATTCTTAGCCCGTATTTGTTAACGGACGAAGAGCCGTAGAACTCTATTTTTGTAGTTCCGTCCGGTATCGGAACACTTACCTTATAGTATTTATTTTTGTTGTTACTGGTATTCAGTTCTATATGAGGAAGAGCGATTGCATAATCATTACATTTTACCACTAAGTCATCCATATAAAATTTATCTGTGGCATTAAAAATTCCGGCATTGAGGCCGAATGACAAAGTCATTCCGGATTGATCTGCAGTATTAATATGGGAAATAACCAGGGAAGCATCTTTGTTTGCAGGAAACCAAACCATCAGACTGGGAAAAGAAGTTCCGGATGTACGGATATCCGCGTTTCCATAAGGGTCATTATAAGTGACAGGTGTTTCATTATCAAATCCGGTTGCTTTATCTATTTTAGGCCGGGTAAGAATATTATCAACATTATTGAATGTTTCTAAAAATATAGGGGATTTAAAGTCTTTTACATCTTTTATATTTCTGATAAGAAGCTGATAAGTACTACTGTATTTTGTGAAGATACCTCTGACGGTTCCGACACCTTTGGGAATGGTATATCCGGCAAAACGGGCATATTGACTTACACGTGCTATTATACCGGAACCCACAAGTTTATTATCTGTATTAGTATTCCCTCTTACAAATGTTTCTCCTGCATTTTCAAATTCCACATTATTAACCTCCACCAGGGTATTCAGATAAGAGGCGTCCAAGTCTGCCAATGTGAGAGGATTTCCTGAATTATTGGTTTTTCTTGTCAGTAGGTCTTCATTTTTTGTTTCCGGGCTTACAACAATATGGGATGCGGCTATGTGCGGTGAAATTTGATCAACGGCATAGGTGCCGGTAGGTATCGTTCCGAGGGTAATCATACCTGAATATTGGTTGACTAAAGCCAGCCCTTTCAATTTTACATAGATTTTTCTGCCAACCGGATAGGTGTTATACAGGTTAGATTGATTTATACTTACCTGTAATCCTGTTTTTCCATCTTCGGTAACCATGTATATATTTCCATATATATTTCCTTCCTGGTCGCTGGATATTATATATCCTCCGGTTATTTCATCTGTAGTAAATTCCGAGGCGTTTTTTCCGGCCCGGGAATGTAAATCCGGAATGTTTGTGGTAATTATTAGATTCTGGTATTCAGGATCAGACGGATTGCTATAATTATCATCGTGAATACAAGAGATAAAAAGGAAGGACAGGATAAAAAACAACAGGATTTTTGGGTATTTCATTATCTTCATAATTTTGTTGTGGGTTTAAAGTCGGAAAAGCACATTCAGGAAATAGGATCTTCCTTTGTCATAAAACAATTTATCCCCAAATAAGGGATATTCTCTTGCCTGGTCTTCTGTACGTTGTACAAAATTGGAATATCTGCCTTGCTCAAAAGAGCCGGTTACATATCTTCTTTCGTTTAGCAGGTTGGCCATTGAGAGGCTGATTCCCATAGAACACTTCTTTAAACGAAATGTTTTTCCTATATTGGCGTTGAGCATGAACACATCCTGATATTGCTTTTGTTTTAATGATTTTTTCACAGTTTCCGGTGTTGCTCCCGGATAAATAGAATCGGGATTGTTTATATTTTCCAGTATAAAATTCATGGTTCTTGATAAAGCCGAAATATCGGTGTAAGTATCCTGTAAAAAGTTTCCGGAAACTCCCACCCACCAATACTTCGGAGAACTGTACCTCAGTCCAAGAGAATATCCTTTTTGAGGAGTTCCTGCCAATTTATAATTTTTAAGATAGGCTGTGCCGTAATCATGTAATCCCGGAGAAACGTCACTCAGTACATAGAGGGAAGGATTATTACTGTAAATATACTGTCCCAGGGAAATCATTCCGATCATACTAAGTGTGGGAATGACTTTCCACTCAATACCTGCTTCCGCTCCTAAAAAATCTTTCTCTACTCCGGTCAGCACTTCCGAGATAAAAGCATCTTTAGTGATTCCGTTTGTTCCTTCAATACCTACTCCCTGTGCATAGTAACGGGTTATTTCCACCGCATCTTTCACCCGGGTGTAATACCCTGATGCCTTTACTTTTACAATAGGGGATTGCAGGGTATAGGCAATATCACAGGTATTGATTTTCTGGTTGGTAAGATTGGGGGTAATATCATTATTCAGTCTGGGATTAACAAAAATCTCATTCAATACAGGTGAAGATTCATAATAGGCGGAATTTACGGTAATAAAGTTCCTGCCGTTAATTTTATACGTCAGCCCGCCTCTCAACCCCAATTCTGTAAAATTCTTTTTATTGCTTTTTCCATAGGAATTATCGGGATATAATCCATGCATAAACAGACCATTCCTATAAGATTCATTCCGGCCTATATTGGCAGAAACAGCTAAATCCCAACGTCTCATTGCGATTCGTGTGATAAAGTTTGCGGTTATTTCCTGTCTGAAAAACTGGTAGTAATATTCGGTTTTATCTCCTTTTTCTGCTACACTACCGGGTTTTAGAATGTTATAATCATCTTTGGAGGAGGAAGTTCCGTCTCCTTGTATAAAGGAATTTTTATTCAGTACAAAATCTGAGCCTAACAGGTCATTGACTTCTCCGTAATTGACGGATTCCGTATTTTGATAGAATAGATTAACAAAGAATTTCCAATTGTCGGTAAACCGGGTTTGCATATGGGCTACTGCGTTTATGGTCTTATCTTTAATTACGTTATCTTCTAAAAAATAAGAGGCTCTTTTTCCTGTTTTCCCGGAATACGGATCTGTGTAAAGAGGAGCTTCTTTATTGGCGTTGTATAACTGTGTCCAATTAATCTGCGTTACTGCCGGATCGTTGTTTTGCCATGCTGTAAGAAGAGTTTCATATTCATCAGTGTTTCTATCTATCCAATATCCGGGGAGATTTTTGTAATAGGTTGGGGAGGGGTTATTGGCTTCATACTGGTTTAAACGGGAACTTTTGTTATATCCATACTGATAGGAGACAGTGGCTGTCAGCTGGGTTTTTTCGTTAATATTCCAAAGGTCGGTTAACATAAATACAGGTTCAAAAATCCTTTTTACCCTTTCACTTCTTTTATCTCCGTTCTGCCAGCCCCAATAGGCATTATAATTTTTCCCTCTGAGATCATATACTTCCTGGGTGTTGGGGCTTGCTCCCGACCTTCGGACAGGAGCGCCGAGAAGGGTTAGATTGAGGCGGTGTTTATCGGAAAGTTTTTTCTCCACAGAAACAAAATAGGCATAAGAATCATTGTATGTTCCATCTATTACTCCTTCTTCCATCCATCTTCTTGATCCGGAAAGGGTCAACGCCCACCCGGAAGCTGTCATTCCTGAGGAATAGGTAATCATTAGTCGTTGCTGATAGGTGCGGTTGGTAAGTGAATAGGAAAAGTCCAGTCCTTTTCTGTATCCGGAAGCCCAGGTAGTATAATAAGCAGTCCCTCCCAGGTCGCTAAATGAATAATCGGAAACGGTATTGTTTTCTGTCCGTTCATAAGGATATTTTATTACATTGTTCAATCCTCCCCAGTTGTTGAAATCCGGTCTTCCCGAATAACTTTTAGACATAGACACTCCGTTAAACAAGATATTGTTATAGCGGTTATCTGTTCCTCTTGTCCGAAACCAGTATCCTCCCAGTTCAAAAGCAGCTGTTCTGGAAAAAACGTCCCGGGAAGCCTGTAATAAACCAATTCCTGCCTGTCCGACTGTGGAAGGGCCCTCATCCATAGATAAATCGTCTTCCATTAAAGTAATCATTCCTTCTTCTACCTGAAATGAATTATATTCGAGTTTGATCTTTCCTATATCTTTTTTTAACCCTTCGGAAGAAAGGGTTAAGTTAAATGTAACAGGAATATATCCGGGTTTATTTACGGTAATAGAATAGGTTCCCGGATAAATATCCTTAAACTCAAAATATCCGTTGTAATCTGATTCTGTTTCAAATTTTCCGTCTTGTCCCAAGCTTATGACCGCCTGGTTTAACGGTTTGTTTTCCGGATCTTTAAGATATCCGAAAATCAGAGTTTGTGAAATCAATAACTTATTAATAACAAATAACAATCCACTTAATTTAATCCTCATTGCAATAACTGATTTTACTAAATAAAGCGACAAAAATAATTATTTATCTTTATATTTGGAATTAAATTATATTTATTCGAATATATGTCATATTATAAAATTCTTTTTCTTCTATTTTCCTATTTTATTTTTACGGAGATATCTGCTCAGGATAAAACTTATAAAACAGCAGTTATTATGTTTTATAATGTGGAAAACCTTTATGATACGATAAAATCGGCAGACATTATTAACGGAAATTTATCTCCGGAAAATTCAAAATATCAGATCAGTGTTCCTGAGGATAGTGCATTGGCTTCCGGGTTGAAAGTTTACAAAGGCCCATTTCGTTTTGACCGTTTAAAAGGAAAATCAGTAATCCGAAAACAAATCCTTACCAATGAATTTTATTATAAAGGGAAAAAATTGTGGAACTCTAAAAAATACAGGGAAAAAGTTGGAAATTTAGTAAAAGTAATGTCGGAGGTGGGGAAGTCGGAAACTCAAACTCCACCAGCAATCATAGGTCTGGCCGAAATAGAAAACGAACATGTATTGAAAGATTTGTGCAGTGGGCTGGAAACTGAAGGAAGGGCTTACGGATTCGTTCATTTCAATTCTTTCGATGCCCGCGGGATAGATGTTGCCCTGCTTTATGATAAGTCCCGGTTTGTTGTGGAAAATCAAAGGAGAGTATTTATCGATCTTGCTAAAAATGCAGGAGTCCGGGAATATACCCGGGATATTTTACTGGTAGAAGGTCTTTTGGATGGAGAAAGAATGTATTTCCTGGTTAATCACTGGCCTTCCCGGAGAGGGGGAGAGCAGGCAAGTATGCCGAAACGGATGGCTGCAGCAGAGGTAATGAAAAAGGAAATGGATAGCATACAGGCAATAAATCCTAAGGCAAAGATACTGGCAATGGGCGATTTTAATGATGATCCGACCAGTCCAAGTATGAAAAAAGTGTTACACACAATAGATAAAAAAAGCAAGGTTACGGAAGATGCTTATTTCAATCCTGCGGAAAGTTTATTTAAAAAGGGAATGGGGACTCTGGCTTATCAGGATTCGTTTAACTTTTTTGATCAGCAGATTATGTCCCGGGAACTGGTTAAGGGTAACAGCGGATATGTTTTCTATAAAATGAGTGTGTTTTCTCCGGTTTATCTGATTACACAGGAGGGCCCCTGGAAAGGATACCCTTTCCGGACTTTTAATTGGGATGTTTACACGGGTGGGTATAGCGATCACTTTCCGGTATATACGATTTTGGTTAGGGAGATGGAGAAATAACTTGAAAAATATTTGTTTAAACGTTTAAACATTTTCGAAAAACAAATTACTCTGTTTTTATTTTACACAAAATTCCCTTTACGTTCCGGTTATTCTTAAATCTCTTTATATATTTGCATTCATGTTTTTTAGGGTAAATCAGACAGATAAAAACTCCAAAGCCCGTGCAGGATTCATCCAGACGGATCACGGAGATATTGAAACTCCTATTTTTATGCCGGTGGGAACGGTCGGATCTGTGAAATCCGTTCATCAAAGAGAATTAAAGGAAGATATTCACGCACAAATTATTTTAGGAAATACATATCATCTGTATTTACGTCCGGGTACTGAAATTTTATATAAGGCTGGAGGGCTGCATTCGTTTATTAACTGGCAAAATCCTATTCTCACAGACAGTGGGGGGTATCAGGTGTTTTCCCTCTCTCAAACCCGAAAAATTCATGAGGACGGAGTAAAATTCAAATCTCATATTGACGGATCTTATCATTTTTTTACTCCTGAAAAATCCATGGAAATTCAAAGGTACATCGGAGGGGATATTTTTATGGCTTTTGATGAGTGTACTCCTTATCCGTGTGATTATTCTTATGCAAAAAAATCATTGGAAATCACTCACAAGTGGCTGAAAAGATGCGTAAATTGGTGTGAGGAAAATCCGGAACTATATGGATATAAACAATATTTATTTCCTATTGTACAGGGAAGTACCTTTGATGATTTACGAAAAAAATCGGCAGAGTTTATTTCCTCTGTGGGAGCAGTGGGAAATGCAATCGGAGGGTTAAGTGTGGGAGAGCCTGAAGAGGAAATGTACCGGATTACAGATATAGTTACGGAAATTCTTCCTGTGGAAAAGCCTCGCTACCTGATGGGTGTCGGGACTCCCTGGAATATTGTGGAATCTGTTTCTTTAGGAATAGATATGATGGATTGTGTAATGCCTACCCGGAATGCGCGAAACGGAATGCTTTTTACCTGGGACGGGGTAATAAATATAAAAAACAAAAAGTGGGAAGATGATTTTTCGGAATTGGATCCTAAGGGAACTGCCTTTG
>JAVBRH010000133.1:0-8741 GCA_031548225.1 Apibacter sp. | reverse complement strand
CAAAATAGAATATACCAAGATTAACAGTGGATAAAAAACGGCAAAAATATATTTATTAATACTTAAAACCCATACAAACATCACAATCGCTAAAAAAACAATCATCCACTGCCCCCCTATATAAAAAACATCCCTTATTCCCACGATAGGATAATAACTAAATTCAGATAAGACAAGGAATCCTATTAATAAACTTGCTATTAAAACAAAAAAATAATACTTAGAGTTATTTTTCATTATACTTTTACTCACTAAAGACATTTATAAAAATATGATTTTCAACTTATTCTCTAATTAACCTAGTTACTAGTTTAAAGAATAACAAAGAGTAAGCAAAAAGATAAAATTTTGTTTAGATCAAATAAATTAAACTTTCCCTATTATACTTACTCAAGACAAAATTATATCAATATTCTGTATTATTGATGATTTATTAAAAAGAAAAATATATCTAATAATCAAGCAATTATACTCAGTAGTTATGTTGAACTCCGATTAAATTATACAAATATTTATCAAGCTAGTTTAGATATTAAGTGTAGATGAAAGTACATAGAAAGTATGTATATTTGTGTGTTTATTTTTCAATGTTTTTATTTTAATGGAAACACGAAATAATTTTGATTTCCTGCGACTCCTTTTTTCCTTATTCGTCATTGTTTCCCATTCTTATGATCTGAGAAATATGAATGAATCCGACTGGCTTTACACCCATACTTCCATTAGTTTTTCCTATCTGGGAGTAAGGGGTTTCTTTGTTATCAGCGGATATTTAATTTTTCAAAGCCTGATGAGAAGTAATGGACTGATAGATTTCTACTGGAAAAGAATTTTACGGGTATTTCCGGCTTTATTTGTTGTTCTTGTTGTAACCCTGTTAATACTTCCCTTACTATATACCAATCCTGTCCCCTATTTATCCAATAAAGATGTCTGGCTTTATCTTCCCAGAAACTTATCCTTATTTAATCTGCAATATGAGATTTCAGGTGTTTTTGAACAAAATCCTTTCCCTAAGGTTATTAACGGTTCTCTTTGGACATTGCGGTACGAAATCTTTTTTTATTTATTAATCTCAAGCCTGTTTTTTTTGAAAAAGCAGATCTTTAAAATAAAAATTATTTTACTTCTGTTTTGCTTATTAAATTATCTGCTTTACTTTTATTTTAGAGATCATAGTCCGACCTCCATAAAATTACATTTTACGGATTTAGCGGTTTATTTCTTTACAGGAAGTATTTTTGCTGTTTTTAATTTTGAACAGGCAAAAAACCGTTTTCTTATTTTTATTATCTCTCTTGTTTTATGCGTGCTATGTATATACTTCTCTCTAATTCTATATACTAAATATATACTCCTTCCCCTTTTAATTCTTTCTTTTGGACAGGCTTCCATCTATCCTCTTAACAGAATCAGTTCTAAAGTGGGAGATTTATCCTACGGAATTTATATTTCCGCTTTTTTTATCCAACAACTATTCCTAAACTTCTATCCTGATCTGGCAGCCTGGAAACTTACTATTCTGACAATTCTTGTATCTTCTTTCTATGGATATATTTCCTGGAATTTGGTTGAAAAAAGAGCGTTAAAACGTAAGAAAAAAATTCCGGGAGTTTTTTTACCAAAGCAGTAAAAATAATAATTTATGCCTGTTCTTTTTACTAAAACTTTTATATTTACAGTACGAATATCAAATTTATACATTTTCAATTTTTGATGAAAAAATTATTACTCCTGCTGTTTCTTCCTATACTATGTTATTCCCAAAATAGCAGATGGACTGATTATTTTTCGTATTTTAATGTGAAAATCATCACTCAGGCAAATAATCTTCTTTTTTGTGCTTCTGAAAACGGTTTGTTTTCCTATAATGAAGAAACAGGAGAAGTAAAAAAATTTTCCAAAGCCAATGGTTTACATGAGGTGAAAATTACCGCTTTTTCCTATAATCAGCCTAATAATGCCCTGATAATCGGATATAAAAACGGAAAGATGGATATCATCAAGGACAATACAATACACTTGATAATTGATATCCCTTTTGAACAAAATTACCAGGGAGATAAAACCATTAATCATATTTATACAGAAGGAGATTATGCCATACTGTCCATGGATTTCGGCATTTCTGTTTTCGACCTGAAAAGAATGGAATTTAAAGAAACCTGCTACTTCAGGAATGGTGCGAATTACTATAAAGTAAATAAAGCCACTATCCTCAACAACAAGATTTACGCTGCTTCCAGTAGCGGACTTTATTCTCATACCATAGACGGATTAATCCCTAATTTCCCTGCCTGGACAGTATATAGGGCTGGAACCAACTTTACCCGGGTCATTAAAAATAATACGACCCTGATAGCCAGTGTTGGCAACGCTATAACTAAAAGCGGAGATGAGGGAGCTACCTGGCAGAATGTCGGAAGTTATCCTAACCTGACAGACCTTGTTTCTGTTAAGAATACAATTTTGTTCGTTCAATTGAATAAAATCACCACCCTGGATCAGAATTTTATTGTCACCAATTCCACATCTTATTCGGATAATCTGAATTCGGGATATTACTCTAACGGGAATTTATATGCTGCTACCCAACTCAAAGGAATATTAAAAGGAACTTCCGAATATCTTGCGCCTGATGGCCCCTACAATAATCAATCCTATTCACTAAATATCGTTGACAATCAATTATGGATTGCTCCCGGAGGCCGGGACAATGAAAACAATTATGGCCCTGTATCCTACCGTTATGGGTATTATCATTTTGATGGAAGTAAATGGGAACACCTGAGTTATGAAAATGTAAACTCGGAAAGTTACATTATGAGCGTAATTCCCAATCCTTCCAATCTAAAAGAAACCTATGTATTCTCTTATGCTAATGGTTTGGTTAAAATGGTGGATAATAATTTTTCCATACGGTATAACCATACCAATTCTGCAATTAAAACCACGGAACGTTTAACCGGAGGTGGTTTTGATACTAACGGAAACTTGGTAATCGTACAGGCGTGGGCTGCGGAAACCAGTAATGGAGTCAATAATGCCATTATTATTAAAACACCCAATGACCAGTTTAACTACCTGAGTCTTTTACCAAAAAGAATTGACCAGGCAGGGGGGGCCATGCGTCCATATATTGACCCCAAAGGTTATGTCTGGGTTCCTTCTCCCAGAAGGAATGGACTGGTGGTATACAAATACAACAATACTCCTTTAAACACCTCTGATGATGCAATTTATTTAATACAAAATGCTGAAAATGCTGGAAATCTCCCTTCCAATAACGTTATGTGTGCAACTTTAGATAATTCCGGAACTGCATGGATCGGTCTGGACAACGGATTACGAATTTTCAGGAACCCCTATCCGTCTCTGCAAAGTGGTAGCTACAATACAGAAAGAATTATTGTTTCTCAGGGCGGAGCCGGAGAAGAAGTTCTGAGGGAAGTCAGGATCAATGCCATAGCTGTTGATGGTGCTAACCGAAAATGGGTTGGAACCCATACTTCCGGGGTTTTTTATTTTTCCGAAGATGGAAAAACCACATTAGCCAAATTTACTGTTAACGATTCACCCCTTCCTTCCAATCTGATAACAGATATTCAAATTGACAAAACCGGAGAAGTATTTTTTGTAACTCCTTTAGGTGTGGTTTCTTATCGGGGAGATATTACAAACACAGGAGATGAATTCGGAGATATTGTCGCTTATCCTAATCCGGTAAGGCCGGGTTATACGGGAAATATAACCATCCGGGGACTGGCTCATGATGCGTACGTGAAAATTACGGACGTTGCAGGAAACCTTGTTTATGAAACACGGGCTCCCGGTGGACTGGCAACCTGGAATGGTAATAATTTCAACAATAAACCTGTAGCCTCCGGAGTATATCTGGTTTTAATGAGCAATTCCGATGGAAGTAAACATGCGACCACCAAAATAGCTATCATCAGATAATGATACAGAGCACCCGGGCTTTTATTCTTTCTTATCTGAAGTATGGAGATTCTTCCCTGATTGTAAGATGTTATACGGAAAAGTTCGGGTTTAAAAGTTTTATACTTAAAAACTCCTTCTCAAAAAAACAGAAAAAAAACCATTTCCTTCTTACCTTAAATGAAGTGGAACTTAGCTTCTATCCCAAAAAAAACAATAACTTAGAATTAATAAAAGACATATACCAAGGGTATGTTTTTAGGAATATCCATACAGATATTTTAAAATCCTCCATTATTACCTTTATCGGGGAAATCACCGGTCAGGCCCTTAGAAATGAAGAAACTCCGGATCCTTCCTTATATGATTTTATACGGGATAATCTCATTTACTTAGATAATAAAGAAACTCACTTTGCGGATTTCCATCTTTATTTTTTACTGGAGTTTTCCCGGCATATCGGATTTTATCCTTTAAACAGTCATTGGGAATATCCCTATTTCAACCTGAAAGAGGGAATATTTTCTCCGGAAGCAGAGATTTCTTCCAGAGGAGAGAATGCTGGTTTATGGAAGATTTTACTTAGTTACGATTTTAAAAACCCTGAAAATTGCTTCAATTCCCTTCAACGGAGTCAAATGCTGGAAGAAATAATTTTGTATTACGAAATGCATCTGGCTAATTTCAAAAAACCTCTCTCTCTCGACATCCTGAAATTAATCTTTGAATAGGTTTATATCAGGAAATCACCCCGCTTCCTATCAATTCATTTCCCACGTACCAGGCTGCAAACTGCCCCCTTGTAATGGCCGATTGCGGTGTTTCAAACAAAATATACAGTCCTTCATCAAACTGATAAAGCACTGCTTTCTGTAAAACTTGGCGATATCTGATTCTTACGTGCACTTCTAAAAGTTCTTCGGGTTGAAGTTTCAAGTCTTCCCTCACCCAGTGAGTTTCCTCTTTTTTAATAAATAAAGCTTTTCTAAACAAACCGGGATGATTCTTGCCTTCTCCCGTATAAATAATATTCTTCCCGACATCGGTGTCCAAAACGAAACAAGGTTCTACATGCCCTCCAATCCCCAGGCCTTTTCTTTGTCCTATGGTATAGTAATGGGCTCCCGAATGTTCTCCTATTAATTTCCCGTCTTCCGGCTGATAAGATACAGGAGTGGAAAGATAATGCAGTTCTTCCTTTTTAGTTTTAAAGGGAACGGCTTCTTCTTTTTCCTGATATTTTTCGTTATTATGAAATATTTCAATGATATTTCCCTTTTTAGGCTTTAACTGTTGCTGTAAAAAATCGGGAAGGCTCACTTTTCCTATAAAGCACAATCCCTGGGAATCTTTTTTATCTGCTGTAATCAGTCCCTGCTCTCTTGCTATTTCCCTGACTTCCGGTTTGGTAAGGTTGCCTATGGGAAAAAGGGATTTGGACAACTGATATTGATTTAACTGACACAGGAAATACGATTGGTCTTTATTGGTATCCTTTCCCGCCAAAAGCCGGTAAACAGTCTCTCCCCCTTTTTTTAAAGAATCCACCCGGGCATAATGTCCGGTTGCCACCTTATCAGCACCGAGAGATAAAGCCGTTTGCAAAAAAACATCAAATTTAATTTCCCGGTTACACAAAACATCCGGATTGGGAGTTCTTCCCTGCTCATATTCATGGAACATATAATCCACAATCCTTTCTTTGTAGATATCCGACAAGTCTATTACCTGATAAGGGATTTTAAGTTTTTGAGCTATTAAAAGCGCATCATTACTATCTTCTACCCAGGGACATTCATCTTCAAGTGTAAACTCTGCGTCATTCCAGTTCCGCATGAAAAGCCCTATTACTTCATGTCCCTCTTTTTGAAGCAGATAAGCTGCAACGCTGGAATCCACTCCTCCCGAAAGTCCTACTACTACTCTCATTCCACAATATAATAATCAAAAAGCATACCCTAAACAGAGTATGCTGTTTTTTATTTATAGTCTTTGTTTCTACTTTGCCGGTGCGTTTTCCGGATATCTGGCAACAGAAAGCTCTCTTGAAATTGCAGATTTTTCAAACTTCATTTTTCCCGCCATAGTTTCAATGATGATTCCGTCATCCATCACTTCCAACACCTTTCCGTGTATTCCGGAAGTAGTTACTACCCGGGTTCCTTTATCAATATTCTCCTGAAAATTCTTTTCTTCTTTTTGTTTTTTAGTCTGAGGTCTTATAAAGAAAAAGTAAAAAACCACAAAAAGCAGCAAAAAGGGAAGTATTCCCCCTACCCAGTCGTATGGCCCTTGTTGTGCCTGTAAAATTATTGTTAACATATTCGAATTCATATTTAGTTGATTTTTGCTTGAAATTTTATAACCTCTGTTTTAAAATTACCTGAAACAGCCACAGTTTTGGAAATCAGCCCTTCTTCAAAGTTTGAGGAATCAAACGTAACCGTAATGGAGCCTTTTCGTCCGGGCAACACCGGGTCTTTTGTATAATTCGGGGTTGTACACCCGCAGGATGGTCTTACTTCTGAAAGGATTAAAGGCCTTTTACCCGCATTGGTAAATGAAAAAACATGAGTTGCCTTTTCTCCTTTTTTTATTTCCTTAAAATCGTAATTTCCTTCATCAAATTTGATAGTGGTTTCTTCGGTTATTCTTGGGGTACTGTTCTTATCTCCAGGCCATGAATCTTCTTCATTTGATTCTATTATAGTCACCTTATCAGCTGTACTTTCTTTCTTACAGCTGCTTAAGACCAGAAATAATCCCATTAAAATGACACCTATACCTCTACTCATACATTATAAGTTAAACCTTATTTACGTCCCGGGCATACCGGTCTAAGATACCGTTAATAAAAACATTACTTTTTGCACTTGAATATACTTTGGCTAATTCTATGCATTCGTTAATTACCACTTTTGCCGGAACCTGCGGAAAATGATTCAACTCCGTAAATCCCATAGCAAGAATAATCTTGTCAATCTCCGCTATCCTGTCCAGTTCCCAGTTATTGGATCTGCTTTCTATCATTTCCAGACTTTCCGGGTAATACTTAATAGTAGCTCTGAATAAATCTTTGGCAAATAATACTCCTTCCTCTGATTTCAACACCTGAATCAATGTATGGGGAGGCCTGTCTTCTTCCAGAGATTTAATTGTTTTCAATGTCATATTATTTGCGATATGAACATCATCTGCCCAGGAAAGTTTTAGTTCTTCAAACCATTCACACATAATATCATTATCTGCAATATGTTTAAGGAACAGTTTTAAAATTATTTTTTTGTCCGATTCGAAATCAGACTCGTTACTCTGCATATATTCCAAATAACTTCTCGATAGCTGAAACCTTTTAAAGATCATAGTCGGATAGTTATTGTTCAAGTGCCATGATAATTCCAGATGTTTGTCTGAGTAATCTTTTCTCATTTTGTTATTTTCCAGTAAATCAAATACCTTATTATTAACAAACTTGAGATTGGGATTTTTTTCTTCCTCAGTTGCAAATTTTTTCTGTTTTTTCCTTTCAATCATGTCCAGAGCATAATCCCTCACGGCCAATAGTAAATTCAATTCATAAACATATAAGTCATAAATTTCCTCTATTGACTGAAACATCCTTTTCTCTACATATTCTGCCTCGTTGCCTCCTATGTTATACGCATAAAGAGACTGTAGAATCTTTTCTCTAATCTGCCTTCTTCCTAACACAACAATGAATTTTTAAGAACCTTACTTTTAATTGGTTTATTAGTTTTAGTGTTAAATAAAAAAATGTATTTTTATTTTCCGTTTGCCTCCGGAGTTGCAGGTTGTTGTGTATTCGCCGGTTGACTTGTTTTTTGAGGAGCCCGGGAACCGGAATTGTAAGCAGTCGGTTTTGCTATCATTACTGATGCAAAAATCGATAAGACTACAATTATTCCTCCTAAAGTCCAAGTGGCTTTATCCATAAAATCATTTGTCTTTTGAACACCAAACATTTGAGTGCCGCTTCCTCCGAAAGTCGAACTCAATCCTCCTCCCTTGGGATTCTGTGATAAAACAACCAATACCAGCATAACGCATGCTATGATTATAAATATCATTATAATCCCATAAACTGTTTCCATATTACTTCTTATTTTTTATCCTTCTTATTTTTTCAATTGCAAAATAACTACTTTTTTTCGGATATTTCAAATATGACATGTAAAAAATTGTTATTTTGTTAGATTATGTTTATTTAATTTAACTTATCTGAGTTTGAAATTATTCCTAAAACAGATTATTAAAAAGCGATTCCGTAAGATTCCCCCATTTAGCTTGGCTCTTTCACTAATTTATCTCCTTTTTTTATTTTTTCCCTTCCCGTGTTTTTTAATATAATTCCTACATTCTCACCCGCAGAAGCTGTACTTCTTTTTCTTCTGAATGATTCTATCGCCGTGACTTCATCCTTGATTGACTTTCCGTCCTGGGTTTTTATAAAAACAGTGTCTCCTGTTTGTATGGTTCCGCTTTGTATTTTTCCCGTAATTATGGTTCCACGTCCGGTAATCGTAAAGGTATCCTCTATTACTAACTCAAAATTCCCAGAATTAGTATAGGAATCAGGATTATTTTTTACCTCTTTATCAAACCTTCCGAAAGATCCGTCTTCTTCAATCTTGCTTTTAGACGTTTTAAATTTTATAGCTAACACTAAAATAAGGACTACAAGACAAGCTATTACTATAAAATACATGAATTATTTTGAATTTTTCAATTTTTTTATCCGTTTTATTTCCGACAGAAAATAACTGCTTTTTTCAGGATATTTT
>JAVBRH010000042.1:0-4939 GCA_031548225.1 Apibacter sp. | reverse complement strand
AAAATAGTACAATTATTAGGCGATCAGGCTGATTTTTATTTAAAACACAAAAGCAAAACGGTGGATAAAAAGTTGCTTCATGCTCCTTCTCCATCAGTTATTGACGATATTTGGGCTCATTCTGACAGAAATATTCCGACTCTACGAAGCTTACAAGCCATCTTAGGACATGGACGTCTGGCGAATACCGGATATGTTTCCATTCTTCCGGTGGATCAAGGTATTGAACATACCGGAGGTGCTTCTTTTGCACCTAATCCTTTATATTTCGATCCTGAAAATATCGTAAAACTGGCCATCGAAGGAGGATGTAATGCAGTTGCTTCCACTTATGGAGTATTAGCTTCTGTAGCAAGAAAATACGCCCATAAAATTCCTTTTGTTGTAAAAATCAACCACAACGAATTAATGACCTATCCTAACACTCCGCAACAAATCATGTTCGGAACTATAAAAGAGGCTTGGGATATGGGAGCTGCTGCCGTAGGAGCCACTATCTACTTCGGAGCTGAAGACAGCCGACGGGAAATTGTGGAAATAGCCGAAGCATTTGAATATGCTCACGAACTGGGAATGGCAACCATTCTTTGGTGCTATCTGAGAAATGATGCATTTAAAAAAGACAAAACCGACTATCATGCTGCTGCTGACCTTACCGGACAGGCAAACCATTTGGGAGTTACTATAAAAGCTGACATCATCAAACAAAAACTTCCGACCAACAATGGAGGATTTACCGCATTGAAATTCGGAAAAACCAATCCTAAGATGTACTCGGAATTAACTACAGACCACCCAATTGATCTGTGCAGATACCAGGTTATCAACAACTACATGGGAAGAATAGGGCTTATCAATTCAGGAGGAGAATCTTACGGAGAATCCGACTTAAAAGATGCCGTAATTACTGCAGTAGTTAACAAACGTGCCGGAGGTATGGGATTAATCAGCGGACGAAAAGCGTTCCAAAAACCTATGAAGGACGGAGTAGAACTACTTCATACCATACAGGATGTATATCTTGACAAAGATATTACTATTGCTTAAAATTGAAATATCTTTTAATGCTTTATACAAAAAAGCCAATCCTTTCGGATTGGCTTTTTCAATTATAATTTGTTAAACTCTTTTTTTAACTAATACATGATTTATAAAAACAGTTCTATTTCTGATACGCTCCCAAAGTCGGGTTAGGAATCCGTGAAGTTCCGGTAATATCCTGTGGAACGGAATTAGCATAGGTGACATTTCCCTTTCCAAAAGCAGGAGAACCGGCTTTCAAACTTAACAGGGTATTGGAAAATAAAGTTTGGGAAAAAAGCGGATCCTGATTAACCAGAGTATTGATAAAATTAGGATCTCCACTAATAACAACACCGTTAGAGCCGTTTTTGATTATATTAGAATCAAACATATAAATAAAGGAAACACTGCTGTTTTTATTAAAATACAAACTATTAGCATTTCTACTCCATAAAATACAATTTTTGAAAACTGCATTCAACGGATTATATACTGTTCCTCCTGATTTCTGATACGAGTTGGATAAATAGACCGCATAAGCAGGAGCCACATCCAGATTCCAGTAATTGGCAAAAGAACAGTGGGTAAAATCATACGTTCCCCCATATTCCACCAATAAGTCGGCAGAGCCGCAATTATTCATAGCCAGATTTTTTCCGGTTACATTTCCTCCCACCGAATAAATTCCGGAGTTCGTAAAGTTGAAAATCTTCGTGTTGGAAATAGTAAGTGCTGCATTGGAATCCAAATAAAAGGCATTATTTCCTCCTTTTATATTGGCATAATTTACATTTGCCGTTGCATTGGAAGCTAACCGGATTTGATTCCAGTTACCGGGCAGGGAATCGTATTTAGCATCATGCCGGTCACTCCGGATACTGACTTCCTTATTCAGAGTGCCGTTAATGTTGAGCTCTCCTCCCGTATCTATAATCAGATTAGCGTCTTTATGAAAGTAAACTTTCGTCCCTTCCTGAATCGTAAGCTTAGCTCCATTAGTAAATTTTAAATTTCCGTAAATAACTTTGGATTTTGTATTATCCCAGGTCATATCGGAAGAAATTTCCTTTGTTCCCGTAGAAGAATAATAAAAATCGGCATCTTCCACTAAAGAAATCAATTTTACCTTTTGGGTCTGACCAACGGTACTAAACATTAAATTTTCCTCAACGACTGCTTCAGAAGAAGAAATGGCCTTAGGAGCAATTTCAATAAAGATGTATAAACTATCTTTAGCCCTTAAAGGAACATTTTGAAAATTGTTACCGTTCTGAGTGCTTCCCGGAGTTCCATCCACATTAATCTTGAACTGGGAATTAGCCCCCTGCTCCAGATAAATCCGGGGAATGGTTATATCTTCGTCCTGCTGGTTATAAACTTTCAAGACATAAGTTTCCGATCGTACTGTAGAAAACACCGTATCCAGAAGAACCGTATCTTTGGAAAATCTCAACGGCTTGGACGCAGAATCATAGTTATAATCATCCCTGCAGGAAAAAACTAAAAGCAATAATAAAAATAAAAATGATACACTTAAAGATACTTTTTTCATATTCTGATTTCTATTTTAATGGGATGATACTGATTTCTAATTAAACTTTAGAATTTATATCCTACACTCAACAATAAGGAATTAGGTCTTTTTTCCACAGTAAATTCCTGATTGGTCCTTGTGTTGATAAATTCAGTTGTATTATCATTAAACCCAAATTCATACCGTACATCAAAAGTCAATGAAGAAACATCCACTCCTACTCCCACTTGTCCGGCCATGGAAAAATCATCACTTTTGACATCTTTAAAATCACTGAGAGAAATGTCTTCATTTAAAGATGTGGAAAACACAGGTCCGGCGTATAACCGGGCTATTCCCAACAACTTCACTCCTGCCAGTACAGGAATATCCAAACGGTCGGTACGAGTGGAAAAATTTCCCTCGGTGGTGGAATCAAACTCTGTTTTCATAGAAGAATAATAAAGTTCCGGCTGAACGAACAATCCCAGAAAACTAATCCGGCTAAAAACTCCCGCATGCCAGCCAATATTGTTTTTACCACTACTTTCTTTTATATTACTGATGGTCTGTGTTAAAGTCCCGTCATACCCAAAAGCCATCCCTCCCTTTATCCCGAATTTTACCCGGGAAAAAGCTGTGACCGAGACCAGCAATAGAATTGCTACAAATAAGTTTTTTTTCATATACAAAGGTTTTATTTAATTTTTTTTCAAAGATAATTATTATTTGTTACATTTGGAAAACGTAAAAACCTAAATATCTACAAAAAAATATGGAAATAATATATTACGGCCATGCATGTTTTGGCTTTAAAACATCAGCTTCGCAGGTGATTATCGACCCTTTTATCTCAGGAAATGAGCTTGCTAAAGATATAGACGCAAATCAGATAAAAGCAGACTATATTTTTCTAACTCATGCCCATTTTGATCACATCCAGGATGTGGAAACCATAGCAAAAAATAACAATGCAGTTATTTTAGGAAATGCAGAAATAGCCTCCCATTATGAAAAACTGGGTTTCCAGGTTATTTCAATGAATATAGGAGGAGTAAAAAAATTTGATTTCGGAAAAGTAAAAATGGTAGCTGCTGTTCACAGTTCCTCTTTCCCTGACGGAAGTTACGGAGGATTAGCCTGCGGTTTTTTAATGAAAATGGACGGAAAAGTAATTTATCATGCAGGAGACACCGCTTTAACCATGGACATGAAAATGCTTCCTTATATATACGGATATATCAATGTAGCGATACTTCCGGTCGGAAATAATTTTACCATGGGAGTTCATGATGCTATGGTAGCTTCCAAATTTATAAACACAAGAAATGCTATAGCTTCACATTACGATACTTTCCCGCCTATAAGAGTAAACAAAGAAAAAGCACATCATATTTTCTTATCGGAAGAAAAACATCTGACTTTTTTACCTATCGGCGGCTCCGTTGATGTAGAAACATTTGTTTAATTTTTAAATTACAAACTACAAATAATAATATCTTGCCGTTTAAAGCAATAAACGGCCTTATCTGTCACCTTTTATCTGCCCAATAACATAATGAATAATCTAACAAAAAAATTTAATACCCCCTTTCAGAGTATTCCTTTTCAGGATATCAAACAGGAAGATTTTAAATCTGCTATAACAACAAGTATTAAAGAAGCAAAAAAAGAAATTGATAACATAGTTAAAAATACAGACCCTCCCGGCTTTGTAAATACCATTGTTGAATTGGAAAAAGTAGGAAAAAAACTAAATGTAATTTCCGCCGCTTTTTTTAACCTCAACTCGGCAGAGACCAATGATTATCTTCAAAATCTGGCACAGGAAATATCTCCTATGCTCACAGAATATGCAAATGACATTATCTTCAATGAGCCTCTTTTTGAAAAAATAAAAATAGTTCACGAAGCCACCCTGAAATCCAAATTATCTCAGGAAGAATACCGGTTATTAGATAAGACCTATAAAGACTTTTCAAAAAATGGAGCTCTGTTACCTGAGGAAGATAAACAAAAATTAAGGGAGATCTCCAATGAATTAGCCGTTCTATCTGTAAAATTCGGGCAAAATGTATTAAAAGAAACCAATGATTACTTTTTACAGATTACCGAAGAAAAAGATATGGAAGGCATTCCGGAATCCATAAAAAGCATGGCAAAAAAAGAGGCGGAAAACAGGAATATAGAAGGCTGGGTATTTACCCTGCAATTCCCCAGTTATGTTCCCTTTTTAAAATATGCAAAGAACCGGGAATTACGCAAAGAAATTTACCTGGCATCCATGCAGAAAGCCTTTAAAAATAACGAATACAACAATGAGCCTATTATTCATAAAATAATTGAGTTAAGAGAGAAAAAGGCAAAATTATTAGGATTCAAAACGTATGCAGATCTGATTTT
>JAVBRH010000211.1:0-5651 GCA_031548225.1 Apibacter sp. | reverse complement strand
CCCAGGCTGATTAACAGTTCTGAATAAGCCAGCCAATTATGAAAATGATTGGGTTCCAGCTCAATGATAATTTCAAAACTATCTGAAGCTTCTTCATATTTTCCTAATTGGACATTAAGATAGGCATATTTTTTCCAATAACTGATTTCTTTGGATTCTATGTCCAATGCTTTTTTTATGTAATAAAGCGCCTCCTCCTTATTTCCTAAAGAGTCGTAAACATTTGAAATTTCAAACCAGGCTTTATCAAATTGAGGATCTTCTTTCACGGATTTCTGGAAAGAGTTAAGAGCCTGGATAGGTTTTCGTATTTTATTGTAAACCTGTCCGATCTTAAAATGAGTGAAAGCAGCTGTATCATCAAAGTCAAGAGAATCTTCATACACTTCGATAGCTTCTTCCCATTTGGTCATTTTTTCCAGGCAAAAAGCCTTTTGGGTATATCCTGCAATACTTTTTGGGTTGATAATTATGGTATAATCAAAAGCATTCAGTGCTTTTTCATATCTGTGCAGGTTGAGATATTGCAATCCCAATTGAAACCAGGCTTCTTCCGAATAAGGATGGTTATCTATAAGCTGTTTCAGAAAGAGAATACATTCTTTTCCCTGATGTAAGACCTCAAAACAGTGAATACAGGAAAGTAGTGAGTATTCATCGTTTATATTGTATTCCAGAGCTTTTTTATAGGAGTTTAAAGCCAAAGCAGGCTCATTGATTTCTAAATATTCATTGCCTAAGCAATTATAAATATAATCTTCATCTTCTTCATTTTCCAATGCGGAATTGTAGAAATCAATAGCTTTATGAGGCAGTTTTCTTAACGACCAGTATCTTGCAGTTGCTATTAAATAATCAGTATCGGCATAACACAAATCCCGTAATTCTTCAACCAGGAGGGAAGCATTATGCAGATCTTCTATACCCACAAAATATTCCAGTTGTTTTATCTTGAAATTCACATTGACAGGATATAAGGAAAAAGCAATATCCAATGCCTTTAAAGCATACTCATAGTCATAAATGTCCAGATAGAAAGAAATAATTTCACACAATTCATCTGATTCAAAATACACAGATTCTTTCTTCTCCAGCATTTCTTCAAACTTATTGACTAATTCATTATCAAAAAAATCTTCCACTTAAGTAAAAAATTAAGTTTAATATGTAAAATTAATCAAAAAAAACGGTATTTTAAAGAGAAAATTATATTATTTATTCACAAGAACCTAACAAAGAAAACATTTATTTAATATAAAAATTCAATCTCCTTAATCCGGAAGTTTTGCATCCCTTTATTATCCAGTTCCACCCATAATAATCCGTTTCCATCTACTTTCCGTATGATACCATTTGTTTTTAATCCGTCTATTTGAAATGTCATGACTTTGTCTTTTCCAAACAAATGAGAATTATATTTTTCCAGAAGAGCAAAAGGGTGATCCAATAAATCCAGGTTTTCCTGAAAGTGAGACATCAGGCTTTTAACCAAATCTTTAAGAATGTATTTTTTAGGGGAAAGGGAGATCAGGGAAGAAACTTTAGGCAGACCGAAGAATTGTTCCTGTAAAACATTAATACCGATCCCGATAACATAAATATTTCCGGATTTTTCAATCATCATACCACAGATTTTTTTCTGACGGATCAGAATGTCATTCGGCCATTTAATAAAAGTGGGAGCTTGAGTAGTGTTTTCGATAAAATCACGCACCATAAGAGCCACCCAGAAGCTGAGAGTCGTATGGACGAGAGAAGTTTTATCCATAAGACAAAATGTCATAGCAATATTTTTTCCGGGCTCGGAAATCCAGGTATTTCCTCTAAGCCCCCGTCCTTTGGTCTGATTGAAAGTAAAAACACCTGAAAAATCACTTTCGAAACCGTCCGGATTCTCGCGGATATAGTCATTTGTTGAGTTAATTTCTTCAAAATACTGTAATGGCATAGGTTTTGAAATCAAAATATATATGATGATAAAATTATCAAAATAAATTAAAAAAATAAGTAAATTGACTATTTTTGCAGGACATCGTAAAAATATATAATCGTAAAAATATTAAATGGCTGAAACACAGGTTGAAAAAAAAGTATTATTAGAGAATGTAATAAAAGGAATAGAAGAAGTTAAAGGATATGATATTACAGTTTTAGACTTTACCAAACTTGAAAATACTATTACAGACTATTTTGTTATCTGCACGGGAACCACAAACACTCAGGTTTCTGCAATAGCAAATTCAATAGAAAGATATGTAAAAACTCATCTGAAGGAAAAACCTTGGCATGTAGAAGGGAGAGATAATGAACAGTGGGTACTTATGGATTATATATCCCTGGTGGTTCACATTTTCCAGCCCGAATATAGAGAATACTATGATTTGGAAAACTTATGGGGAGATGTGGAAATAACCAGAATACCTAATGCGGACGAAAAGAAGGCTTAAAGATTTTAATAAAATTTAAATAACCAAACGTATCTTGGAAACAAACAACAACAATAATAAAAGAAAAAAAGAAAATAAACCCTTTTCATTCAATTGGTTTTATGGCATTTTAATCATATTCGCAGTTTTACTTTTTTCCCAGCAGTTTTTAATGTCGGACAAAGAGGTAAAAATCGATTCTGCAAAATTTTTCACATACCTGGAAAAAGGATACATAAAGAAAGTAGTATTTGTGAATGAATCCTCGGAAGTGAAAGTATTTTTGACTCAGGATGCCATGAAAAATCCGGAAGTTTACAATCTGGATAACAAAGGAATGAATCCTTTCAACCAGATGTCTGATACTCCCCAGTTTACTTTTATAGCAGGGGATAAGCAGCTTTTTGAAAAGAAATTTAATGAAGACAAAGCCCAGCATAATCTTACTACCAATTTAGAATTTGAGAATCCTAACCAGTGGGGAGCTGTTTTTATGCAGTTATTATTACCATTACTCTTTTTTGCACTTCTTTGGTTTTTTCTGTTTCGGAGAATGGCCGGAGGCGGAGCAGGCGGAGGCGGACAAATATTCAGCATTGGACGTTCCAAGGCTAAATTGTTTGATGAAAACGATAATATGCGGGTAACCTTCAAAGATGTTGCAGGTTTGGACGGAGCAAAAGAAGAAGTGGAAGAAATCGTGGATTTCCTTAAAAATCCTAAAAAATATACCAAATTAGGAGGAAAGATACCTAAAGGAGCTTTATTGATAGGGCCTCCGGGAACAGGAAAAACCCTATTGGCAAAAGCAGTGGCAGGAGAAGCAAAAGTACCTTTTTTCTCCCTTTCCGGGTCTGATTTTGTTGAAATGTTTGTGGGAGTGGGAGCTTCCCGTGTGCGGGATCTTTTCCGTCAGGCAAAAGAAAAATCCCCATCCATCATATTTATAGATGAAATAGATGCCATAGGTCGTGCCAGAGGAAAGAATAACTTTACCGGTTCCAATGATGAAAGAGAAAATACCTTAAATCAGTTGCTTACGGAAATGGACGGGTTTTCTACGGACGTCAGCGTTATTGTATTGGCTGCAACCAACCGGGCAGATATTTTAGATAAAGCCTTGATGCGTCCCGGGCGTTTTGACAGGTCTATTTATGTAGATTTACCGGATTTGAATGAAAGAAAAGAGATTTTTCAGGTTCATTTAAAGCCGTTAAAATTGGATCAGGATTTGGATATAGACTTTCTTTCCAAGCAAACTCCGGGATTTAGCGGAGCGGATATAGCCAATGTATGTAATGAAGCAGCCTTAATCGCGGCAAGAAAAGGACGGGAAAGTGTAGGTAAACAGGATTTTCTGGATGCCGTAGACCGTATTATCGGAGGATTGGAAAAGAAAAATAAAGTGATTAAGCCTCATGAAAAGAAAAGAGTGGCTTTTCATGAAGCCGGACATGCAACTATAAGCTGGATGGTGGAGCATGCTGCTCCTCTTTTAAAAGTGACGATAGTACCGAGAGGGCGCTCTCTGGGAGCTGCCTGGTATTTGCCGGAAGAAAGACAACTTACTACCACGGAACAGATGCAGGATGAAATATGCGCAACTTTGGGAGGAAGAGCTGCAGAAGATGTCATTTTTGGAAATATATCAACAGGAGCTTTGTCTGACCTCGAAAGAGTAACTAAACAGGCAAATGCCATGGTTACCATCTACGGATTAAGTGATCAGATAGGAAACATTTCTTACTATGACAGTTCAGGAAATGAATACGGTTTTACCAAACCTTATTCGGAAGTAACCGCTGAAACCATAGACAAGGAAATATCAAAAATTATTGAAACCCAGTATCAGAGAGCGGTTCAGATATTAATAGATAATAAGGACAAGTTAACTCAGCTGGCAAATAAACTACTGGAAAAAGAAGTAATATTTAAAGAAGACTTGGAAGAAATATTTGGTAAAAGAGAATTTGAAGAGGACGAAACTTTATCCGAGGAAATACAAAAAGCAGAAGAAAAAGGAGAAAATTTTGAAGATAAAACAACCGGAATCGAATAAAATATGTAATAAATCTTGACTAAAGCAAGTAAAATTTATAAAATAGTAGAAAATGTAAGGTTTTTTTTATATATTTGAAAGGAAATATAAATCAGTTTAAACAATAGTGAATGGGACTCTTTGACAAAATATTCGGTAGAAAAAAGAAAGAGGAGCCTGCTGAACTGGATTTTAATGACAAAAAGGAAGAAGAGGAAGACGTAGTATTTACTAAAAAATTTAAAGCAGGAGGAGGAATGTTTTTTTATTGTGAAAACAAAAAAGAAGCATTACAGCACTTGCAGGAAATATTGGTAAATGGGGATATAGGAGAAGTTTTATGTGTGGAACCCAAATTAACTTCACTTCTTGATGATTTAGACTGCAATTATTCTGTACAAGGTACCGGCAAACAAGATATAGCATTTATAAATTGCGAATATTTGGTGGCTTTAGATGGTTCCATTATGATTTCCTCGGATCAGACCTATCATCTCAAGAAGACGGATTTGCCACAGAAAATAATCGTATGGGCACAACCCAGCCAGATTATCAGTTCCTCAAGCGCAGGACTGGCTAAAATAAGATACAACAAAAAAGGAAAAATCCCATCCAATATAACCTCAATACACGGAAATCAAATTCAGGGATTTAATAGTACCCCAACAGCTAAAAAACTATATTTACTCCTGGTAGAAGAAAATTTATAATAAGCCTTATAACAATTTAAAATTAGTGAAAACAATAGTTGTCCGTACTTTATCAGGTTTTGTATATGCCTTATTCATATTTCTATGTACAACCAATTTACTTTCGGATGTTTTATATGCCTACTTTGATGTAAAAGTAGCCTCAACCTATTTTTTCTATGCACTCATCAGTTTTTTACTAATAGGCTGCCTCATAGAAACCACACGCATGCTTAAATATTCCAGTGTTTTATATAAAATTTTGACTTTTATTGTAACAGGAATTATTTATTACATGTTTACCAAAGATTATTTTTATAATAGTTTCAGCTTTACGGTTTCATACTGGAAATGTATTTTTTTAGTACTATTGTTTCTTTTATCTATAATAACCCTGTTCAGGTTTTCAGAAGAATTGACCACCGATAGCGCCAAATTGATATTTACTGCCGTATATCTGGGGGTACCTTTCAGCCTTAGCCTGGTTATACCCGAATC
>JAVBRH010000019.1:0-6061 GCA_031548225.1 Apibacter sp. | reverse complement strand
GGAAGATAAAGACTAAGATTTTTCTTACCAAACTCAAATAAAAAAGGGATATCAACGATATCCCTTAACTTTTTTAAACTCTCATCAGTTATTTGTTTACTGCAGATGATAATTCTGCTCCTGCTTTGAATTTAGCAACCTTTTTAGCTGGAATTTTGATTTTAGCTTTAGTCTGAGGGTTGATTCCTTCTCTTGCGCTTCTTTTAGAAACAGAGAAAGTACCGAAACCAACTAAAGTAACTTTGTTACCTTTTTTCAATGATTTAGTAACATTAGCTAAAAAAGAATCTAGAGCTTTCTTTGCTGCTGCTTTAGTGATGTTAGCGTCAGCTGCAATTGCATCAATTAGTTCTGATTTGTTCATGATGATTTAATTTTAATAAGGTTATTTTATCTTAACGTAGCAAAGGTAAGATTTTGTTTGATATATACAAGGGTTTTCGCCTTTTTTTTCGTCTGTTGCAAGGAATTATTCCTCATTTTAACTCCCGGAATTTTTTGTTTTTATTTTTATTAATATAACACCCTATCTAAGATCAATTTACTATTCTCTGTATATTTCAACAAATCGTTTTTTATAAAGCTGAAAATCAGTCCTTTTTCCCTTTCAGGATACAACAGGTGTATGTTTGCCCCCGCATCTAAAGTGAAATACAGATGAGCCCGGGTTTCTTTTCTAAATTTCCATATTTTATCTATGACTGCCAGTGTTGCCGGCTTCATCAGGATAAAGGCCGGACGGGAAGTCATCATCATAGCGTGAAGAGTAAGGGCCTCATGTTCCACCATTTCACCAAAAGCCTCCAGATCACCCGCTTTCAATATAGGAATCAGGGCTGACAGGTTTTTTACGGCTTCTGAAAACCTCGTCTTTGCATAGGGATGATTATTCATCAATCCATGTCCCACAGAGCTGCTTATTTCCTTCTGACCTTCATGAATCAACAATACCGTATCCTGCATTTCCTTAAAAACAGGATCCGTTTCAAAAGGAAAAGGAACGGCATACAAGTCTGAACTATAAGGAATATCCGGATGTTCTCCCCAAACCACCAAACCCTTATACAATGAACGGCAGGCACTTCCTGAGCCTAACCTTGCCAGAAAAGAAGCTTTACTGGTCTTATATTCATCGGGGTAAGATTTCCCCAATAGTTCCTCCATGTCCATCAGGCATTGTGCAATAGCGCCAAACCCAGAAGCGGAAGAAGCTATACCGCTACTATGCGGAAAAGAATTTTGTGTATAAAGAGTATAACTATACTGGTCTATAAAAGGGAGATAGGATTTTATGGAATTAAAATAAACTTCAACCCTCCGGGAAAATTTCTCCTGAAATACTTCATTCAGGTAAACCTGTACAGATAACTTTTCCGCTTTTTCAAACCTAAGTACCGTTTCCGTAAAACTGTCTGTCAGAGTATAACTGATAGAAGGATTAGCGGGAAGCTGCGGGTCATATTTTCCCCAATATTTAACCAATGCTATGTTAGAGCTGCACTTTGCTTTTACTTCTCCTTTTTCTACAAGAGTGTATAAACAGTCAGAAATAAAATCTTTTTCAGTCATTTTTTAATTGTTTATAACGTAAATAATTATTAGCGTGATATTTCAATGATTCTTCCAAAGGTATAAAGGTATAGTTCAGTGTCTCCTTAATTTTTTCACTGGAATATTCCGGGCTTTCCGTCAGGGCAGCAACAACACCCTTGCTTATTTTTCTTTTGACAGGGAAAATTCTTGAGAGAAAAGCCAGTTTTTTTAACCAGAAATCGGATATTCTCTTTGCCGGATTCTTATAAAAATGATTTCTTAAGAATTGAAATACTCTCTCATAATAAGCATTTTCACTTACTAAAATATATCTTTCATTGGCAACAGGGCTATCCATCAATTGCACACATATTTCCGCAACATCTTCCGCATCTACATAACCGGTTCCTCCCGAAGTATAAAAAGCGGTATTCTTCACAGTCATATCATACAGAAGTCCACTGCTTCTTTTCCAGTTACCGGAACCCAGAACCACTCCGGGATGTACTACAATTACCTTCAACCCTTCCTGTGAGCCTCTCCATACTTCCATTTCCGCTCCATATTTAGAACAGGCATAAGAAGAATGCGCCACCTTAAAATTCCATTCTGATTTTTCTGTTATAAGAGATGATTGCAAAGTAGGATCTAAAGTAGCTATAGAGCTGATAAAACAAAATTTTTCTATTTTTTTATCTATGGACAGATTTACCAAATTCTTAGTCCCTTCCACATTTACTTTATACAACTTCCGGGCTTCCTTTTCTTCAAAAGTAACCTTCCCTGCCACATGATACACTTGCGAAATACCGTCCAAAGCTTGTTCCAGAGAAGAAATATCCAGAATATCTCCTGTTTCCCATTGTAAAGAGTCATACAACTGTTGGTATTGCTGGGGTTCATAGAGTTTAAACAGATTATAAACCTCCTGTTTAGGAGCGTTTTCCCTTATCAATACCTTCACCTGTTTCTTCTTCCTCGCAAGCTGCAACAATACATAACTTCCTACCAGTCCGGTACCTCCTGTAACTAATATCATAGACCGCTAAGTTACTTCTTTTTTATATTCCTGTAAAATGAAAAAGTCTTCGGAAATTATTCCTTTACTGAGATGATTTAAACAAAATAATAGAGGCCACCAAAAGAAGTAAAAGGAATATATTAAGAATAATTCCCAGCGAACCGTCTATATGTTTAAAATCTTTCATTCGTCCGTAAATTATAGTCAAAAAACAAATCGCCTCAACCCCAATCATTGTATAATTTAACCAGGCAGGAACATATAAAAGAGAGTTCGCCACTAAAAAAGCGATTATATTGAGAATAACCATCCCTGCCAAAATAACAAATACATTTGAATTATTCATAACTAAAATTTTTTACTTAAATATACTCTAATCTCCTATTATATTTATCCCAAATATACGAATTTTAAATTAACGTAAGTCCGATTATAATCATTAAGTGTAAAAACGAATGAAAAAAACTAAAATAGTTAAACCCTCTATGCTTGGAAATCCCCCAGCCCCGAAGGGAAGGAAGCCCTCCTTCGGAGGGTTGGGAGGATTGTGCCCTACTGACGATATCTAAAAGCTATTAGCCAATGGCTATTGGCTGTTAGCAGAGATTCTTCACTCTGTTCTGAATGGCAAAACAAATGTAATATTGTCCTCCTGACGATAGGAAGGATCTCCCCTCTATTAGCTATTGGCTATCTTTATTGAGGCGAAAAAACCGTTTTCCAGTCATCCTTCATGCTGATGACCGTCCATTTATATTCTTTTGCTCTGGTTAAAGAAACATCCGGTTTCTCATAATATTCATATTCCCGTTCCTTATCATTATGATTTACCAACAACTGTAAACTCGGATAGTTGCTTCCCTGTGAGTATCGTAACATATAGACGTCTCCTCCTCCCCCTTCATTACCACAAGCCAGCACCGGACGTTTACCTATATTTAATAAAATATTGGCCGGTTTTTCCTGTTTATCATTGAGGCTAATCATTTTGGGAGTTAAATAAAGGTCATTAATGTTTATACTGTCTTTGTAAATATATTTATTACTTGAACCTATTACCCTCTCCGGCTCGATTCCGTAAAATTCTTTTGAAATAACCCGTACAAAATCTACCGTTCCTCCGGTACAGATAAATACTTTAAACTTATTCTGATGTAGATATTGAATTAATTCTAACTGGGGTTGATAACGTATTTGAGTAAGTTTGCTATTACGTTTTGGATATTTAAAATTTGCAAAAAACTCTTTTACTTGTTGTTGAAATTCCTCAGATGTACGATTTGCCTGTGCTGCATTAACCAGAACTATCAGTTCGGCTGTACTCATTTTCTTCAAATAGGCTTCGTCTTTTTCTGCAACGGCTTTATAGGGTTGTTGTTTTGCCAGTTCCGGTTTTTCCTTTAAAAGTTTGGCTATCTGATAGAATACAAATTCCACTTGTACAATGGGCTGCTCCGCCCATAAAGTGCCATCGTTATCAAACGTAGCAATACGGTCCTCCTCCGGAATAAAATCGGCTGTTCCCTCTTTGGTCACTTTAGCAACATAATTGATAATGGTTTGTTTGGTTTCTGTCTGATTCCACGAAGGAAGCGGATCTGCTGTTATCTCTTTTTGAGTCTGAGCATTAAAATTACAAGGCATAAACAGCCCCATAAAACTTATTACCAGGATAAAAAAATGTATTCTTTTCATAATGGATTTTATTTTGATTTTTAAGGTTATAAATTTTAATAAAGGCTGCTGAAATTTATTCAGCAGCCTTTCGTTTTAACTATTTTTTTGTCTTTGTCTTTGCTTCTTCTTGTTTCTCTCCTTTTTTCGGCATCATATTTTTCTCATAGTTTTCAATCGCTTGTTTTGCCTTAATTTTTGTTTTTTCCTGTTCCATTATTTTGGAAGGCACAAAGCTTGGCGGGAATGAGCGCGGAGGATACTCTTCGAATGTTTCAACGAAATCAAATACATCCTGCATAGTGCCATATACAGCACCAATTTGATTCAAGTTCCAATCCCAATAGGTATTGGAAGTAATGTCGGCACGTTCATACGGATCCTGCATCAGATTAAAAATCTTTTGTAAACGCAGTTGAGTGAATGGTTCCGCCCAAACTCCCATAGTTCCCTGTAAGCGTTGTTCTGCATAAACATATTTCATAGGGCCTTTTCTGTAAGCTACTAACAACCCATCATCATCGGAATAAAAGAAATTATCACGGGCACTTTTTACACCATTATTATTAGAAGCTGTACCTTTTACCTTAGTAAGGAAAGGCAACTGGTTATGACCATCCAAATGCACCTTATAACTTTTTCCGTTCATTGTGTACCCTTTCAAAAGCTGATTTACAATATCAGAATCCCCTGCGGCTGCGGCCAAAGTAGGCATCCAGTCATTGTGGCTCATCAATTCGTTGGTAACCGTTCCCGCTGCAATATGTCCCGGCCAGCGAACCAGACACGGAACGCGGAAAGCTCCTTCCCAGTTTGTGTTTTTTTCAGACCGGAAAGGAGTCATGGCTCCATCAGGCCAGGTATTCATATGCGGTCCGTTATCGGAAGTATAAACCACAATGGTATTATTGGCTATGCCAAGGTCATCAAGGGCTTTAAGAATATCCCCTATGGTCATATCATGTTCGATCATTCCATCAATGTACTCACTATCCCCATATTGATATTTTCCACGATGTGACTCTCTTACGTGTGTACGTAAGTGCATACGGGTGGAATTATACCAGCAGAAGAAAGGTTTTCCGGCAGCTACTTGTCTTTTAATAAAATCAATGGCTCTTGCAGAGGTTTCATCATCCACCGTTTCCATACGTTTTTTGGTTAATGGCCCTGTATCTTTGATAAGTTGTTTACCTACCTTCCCAAATCGTGGGTCTACAGTCGGATCATCTACGCCGGAAGTTTTACAGTCTAATACCCCGCGAGGACCGAATTTTGCCAGATAAGCAGGATCTTTAGGATAATCCGGTAATTCCGGCTCTTCTTCCGCATTCAAATGATAGAGATTCCCGAAAAATTCATCAAAGCCGTTTACAGTAGGCAAATTTTCATTACGGTCTCCCACATGGTTTTTTCCAAATTGTCCGGTTGCATATCCAAAGCTTTTCATCACTGTTCCCATAGAGGGATCTTCCTGACTTATGCCCATAGGTGCACCCGGAAAACCTACTTTGGTAAGACCTGTACGAATACCATGCTGTCCGGTAAGAAATGCCGCCCTACCGGCAGTACAGGATTGTTCTCCGTAATAATGCTGGAACTTGATTCCTTCTTTGGCCAGACGGTCAATATTAGGGGTTTCATATCCCATAACTCCACCACTATAGGCGCTCACATTGGCAATACCAATATCATCACCAAAAATAACAAGAACATTAGGTTTTGAACCTGAATTTCCCTGCTGATTTTGGTTGTTTTGTTGCGCTTCCGCCTTGGGAATAACAGCCCCGGTGGCAAGAATACCGCCAACCATGGCTATTTTAGCAACGTTTT
>JAVBRH010000061.1:0-6620 GCA_031548225.1 Apibacter sp. | reverse complement strand
ATCCACATAAGGATTGCTTCCTGTTTCAAAAGGTAAATCTATGTTAAGACCGATGGACTTACCTTCGGCAGCGCGCGCTCCTTTGTTTCCGGCTTCCATCACTCCCGGGCCTCCCCCAGTTATAATACCGAATCCTATTTTAGTTAATTTATAAGAAATCTCTTCCGTCAGCTTATAATACTCGGAGTCGGGTTTCATCCTTGCAGATCCGAAAATGGAAACGCAGGGTCCTATCCGGGTCATAGTTTCAAAACCGGTGGTAAACTCGGCCATAATCTTAAAAAGCATCCAGCTGTTCCGGGTTTTTATTTCATTCCAGTTTTTCTGTTTAAAACCGCTTCTTATAATGCGATCGTCCCGATCTTCCTTTGATTTATCCTTGTCCATGAATTTGAGTTTTTAATGAAATGAACAAACAAAAGTAAGTATAATTTGTATAAAACAGGAATTAGAGACTATTTTGAATAAATCAAAAAAATAATATCCTGATTTAAAAATAGATAAAGTATAAAATGAGGGTAAAATAAAAACTTTACCCTCATTTATTATACACATAAGTAGCATTTGTAATATTTTTGCATATTAAAAACTAAAAAAACAGTATATATTTTTTACAATGGAGAATAACAGATATGAGCTGAATAAGAATTTGGCACAAATGTTAAAAGGAGGAGTAATTATGGATGTTTCTACCCCTGAACAGGCAAAAATAGCAGAAGCGGCAGGAGCTTGTGCAGTAATGGCATTGGAAAGAATTCCGGCAGATATCAGAGCGGTAGGAGGAGTTTCCCGGATGAGCGACCCTAAAATGATTAAAAGTATTCAGGCGGCAGTAAGCATTCCTGTAATGGCAAAAATCAGGATTGGGCATTTTGTGGAAGCACAAATACTGGAAGCGTTGGAAATTGATTATATAGATGAAAGCGAGGTATTAACTCCGGCTGACGATCGGTATCATGTAAATAAAACCAAGTTTAAAGTTCCCTTTGTTTGCGGAGCTAAAAATTTAGGAGAAGCCTTAAGACGTATTCAGGAAGGAGCAGCTATGATTCGTTCCAAAGGAGAGCCCGGAACCGGAGATGTAGTTCAGGCGGTGCGTCACCTGAGAGCTATGGGAGAAGAAATCAGAAAAATCCAGAATATGCAGGAAGATGAACTCTTTTTTCATGCAAAAGAACTTCAGGTTCCTTATGATTTGGTAAAATATGTACACGAAAACGGGAAACTGCCTGTAGTAAACTTTGCTGCAGGAGGAGTAGCTACTCCGGCAGATGCTGCTTTGATGATGCAGTTGGGAGCAGAAGGAGTGTTTGTAGGATCAGGGATTTTCAAATCCGGTAATCCCGAAAAAAGAGCTCAGGCCATCGTAAAAGCCGTAACCAATTATAACAATCCTAAGGTATTACTGGAGGTTTCCGAAGATTTAGGAGAAGCTATGGTGGGAATAAACGAAGCCGAAATAGAGATTTTAATGGCGGAAAGAGGAAAGTAACCATAAGATTTTAGAAATTTGATATGAGATTTTAGATTTTTCTACTATCTAATTGTCTAAAATCTCATATCTAAATTTCTTTTTACAAAGAAAAAGAATGAATATAGGAGTATTAGCCTTACAAGGGGCTTTTGCCGAACATAGAAAAAAACTGGCTGAACTGGGCGCAAATTCTTTTGAAATCAGGAATAAAAAAGATTTACTTCAGCCCATGGATGGAATTATCCTTCCCGGAGGGGAAAGCACTACGATAGGAAAACTGCTTCGGGATTTGGATATGCAGGAAGAATTAAAGTCCAGAATAGAAAAAGGCTTACCTGCTTTTGGCACTTGTGCCGGGCTGATTTTATTAGCCGGGAGTGTGGAAGGAAGTGAACAGCCACTTTTGGGACTTATGGATATAACCGTAAAAAGAAATGCATACGGACGGCAACTGGGAAGTTTTTTTACCGAAGCAGAATTTAAAGGAGTGGGAAAAATTCCGATGACCTTTATCCGGGCTCCTTATATTGTTCAGACAAGCGATCAGGTAACGGTTTTATCAGAAGTGGACGGACATATAGTGGCAGCAGAGGAAAATAACATACTGGTTACTTCCTATCATCCCGAACTTACCTCATCCAATCAGGTACACCAGTATTTTCTTGAAAAATTTTGCATAAAATAAAGGATATAATTGGAGGTAAAACAGAATACATCTTTGATAAAACCGGATTTGAATTTTCCGAACTTTATTCGATTATAATCCTTATTTTTGGAAAAATATCTTTATTTTAAACGAATTCAACAGAAAAATGAATAAATATCAGAATCCCTTAGAAAGCCGTTATTGCAGCGATGAAATGCTTTACAATTTTTCTCCTGAGAAAAAATTTACCACCTGGAGGAAATTATGGATAGCGTTAGCTGAAATTGAAAAAGAATTAGGGCTGGAAATCACCGAAGAACAAATCCGGGAACTGAAAGAAAACGTAAATAATATTGATTTTGATAAAGCAGCCGAATACGAAAAAAAATTCCGTCATGATGTAATGGCGCATGTACATGCTTACGGAGACGTAGCGCCTGCTGCCCGTCCTATTATACACCTGGGTGCGACTTCCGCTTTTGTGGGAGACAATACGGACTTAATCCAAATCCGGGACGGATTTCAATTAGTGAAAAAGAAACTGGTTAATGTCATTCAGGGATTGCATGATTTTGCCTTAAAGTATAAAGACCTTCCGACTCTGGGATTTACCCATTATCAGCCTGCACAGTTGACCACCGTAGGAAAACGGGCTACTTTATGGCTGCAATCCGTTCTTCTGGACATGGAAGAATTGGAATTCCGGATAGAAACCCTTCGGTTCCGGGGAGTAAAAGGAACTACCGGAACGGCTGCCAGTTTTAAAGAATTGTTTAACGGGGATTTTGATAAAGTAAAGGAATTAGACAGGAAACTATCGAAACGATTTGAGTTTTCTCAGGTTTTTAAAGTAAGCGGACAGACTTATGACCGGAAGATTGATGCTCAGGCATTGGAAGTCCTTTCCAATATAGCTCAGTCGGCACATAAATTTACCAATGACCTGCGTTTACTCCAAAATCTTAAGGAAATAGAAGAGCCCTTTGAGAAAAATCAGATCGGTTCCAGCGCTATGGCATACAAACGAAATCCGATGCGTTCCGAGCGAATATCTTCGCTGGCGAAATTTGTTATATCTCTGGCTTCCTCTCCGGCCATGGTGGCTTCCACACAATGGTTTGAAAGGACTCTGGACGATTCAGCCAATAAAAGGTTAAGCATTCCACAGGCGTTTTTGGCGGTTGATGCGATTTTGATTATCTGGAACAATATTCTGGATGGAATGGTCGTGTATCCGAAAATGATTGAAAAACATATCAATGAGGAACTTCCGTTTATGGCTACCGAATATATTATTATGGAAGGAGTGAAAAACGGAGGAGACCGTCAGGAGTTGCATGAGATTATCCGTACCCATTCCATGGAAGCAGCCAAGCAGGTGAAAATAGAAGGAAAGACCAATGACCTGATAGATCGTATCATAGCGGATAAAGAGGTGAATATAGATAAGGATAAGTTATTGCAATTATTGAATCCATCCAATTTTATAGGATTTGCGCCCGAACAGACCAAAGAATTTTTAGAGCAGGAGGTAAAACCGATATTGACGAAATATAAAGATTTGATTGGGATTGATACCGATTTGAAAGTATAGATTTCTTTTTTCTTTTTCTCTGGTAAGTGAAATGGCCTGGAAGTTGTAGTAGAGCATAGCTAATAAGATGTGGGTTTGTTTTGGTCAATAAAGAATTATCACCGGTACTAAAATGGGCGGGAGGAAAAGAGCGGGAATTAAAATATATTTTACCTAACCTTCCCGACAATATAAAAAATTACTATGAGCCCTTTGTAGGAGGAGGAGCTGTGTATATGGCGATTGATGCGGAAAAATATTATATCAATGATAAATCCGCAGAGTTAATTTCCCTGTATAACAATATCAGTGGTGAAAACAGAAAAGCTTTTTTCAGTGTACTTGAGGAAATAGTGCATAACTGGAATCAGCTTACCCGGATTGTTGAAAAAAATCATGATTTTTTTATTTCGGTTTATAAAGACTTTTCACAAGATAAAACCAGTGAAGAAGAATTACAACAAGATTTGTTGAAGTTCATTACCGAGCATGCCGGGCAGTTAGAAGAAATGTTTTCCGGTACTTTTAATTTCAATGCAACTAATTTTCTGAAAGAATTGGAAATCAATAGCTTCAGGAAGATTAAGAGAATGAGGAAGTTGGAAAAGCAGAAACATACATTGCCGGATACTGATATAGTAAATAACGTGGAAACTTCTTTCAAAAGTGCTTTCTATATGCATTTCAGGCATATCTACAATTATGCGGAGGAATATAAAGTAGAGGAATCCGTGAAATCCGCTGTTTTTTTCTTTATCCGGAATTTCGCATACAGCGGTATGTTCCGGTATAATGCATCCGGGCATTTCAATGTGCCTTATGGAGGAATAGGATATAACCGGAAAAACTTACAAAAGAAAATCGACTATTTGGAATCGGAGCCGTTACAAAAACATTTGCAGGCAACTAAAATCGAAAATTTGGATTTTGAAATCTTTTTGAAAACAAATAATCCCGGAAATCAGGATTTTATCTTTCTGGATCCTCCTTATGACAGTGAATTTAGCACTTATGCAAAAAATGAATTCACCAAAAAGGATCAGAAAAGACTTGCAGACTACTTAATTAAAAAGTGTAAAGCCCAATGGATGCTGATAATAAAGAATACGGATTTTATAAGTGAGTTGTATTGTAATAAAGGACTGAATATAAAGCAGTTTGATAAGGCTTATTTAGTCAGTTTTATGAACAGGAATGATAAAAACGTAGAACATTTATTAATAACCAATTACTAATGTTCCATAACCTAAATTGACCAGTTTTTCTTTCTATTGTATTTGAGGAGATTGAATGGAAATCCCCGCTCTGATCAAATCTATAAATAATAACGGAATTTTTAGAAGATTTGAAAAACAACTTACGAAGAAGTTTGTTGATAAATAAATGCAGGGCTAAAGGAAATAAGGCGTATATTTGTAGTAATAAAAGTTAGTTAAACCATTTGTATAAGCTGATAATAAGAATTAAGTGCTTCTACGGCAGACCATAAATTTGTTTCTGCAAATTATTAATAGGTTTTTTGTTCATTTTTCTGTAGGATATACTACTTATTTGAGGTGTGAAAACAAAATATGAACAAAAGGATATTCATAGAAAAAAAGGCTGATTTTGACTTTGAAAGTCGAGGTCTGTTTCACGAGCTAAAAGAAATTTACCCCCTAAAATCACTAAAAGTATATCTCATCTACGATATATTTGATATTTCCGAAGAAGAATTCCGACAAACCCTGCATACTATCTTTGCAGATAAGGTAACCGATATTTTTCATGAGGAAAATCCGGCAGAGCAACCTTGTTTTGCCATAGAATACCTGCCCGGGCAATACGATCAGAGAGCTGATTCCGCCCAGCAGTTAATCGCAATTCTGACTAAAAATACCTGTTGTTCCATACGGACAGGGAAATTATATGAAATTCAAGGGCTTACAGATATTTCAGGAATTAAGAATTATCTGATTAATTCCGTTGACAGCCGGGAGAAGGATTTATCAAAACTCGAAAATACACCGTCTGAAAAACCGGATCAGGTAGAAATTTATGACGGATTTATCGATTTTGATCCGGCTCAGCTAACAGATTTCTATAATCAGAACAGTTTTGCTTTTGGCCCGGATGATTTGGAGTTTATCCAGAAATATTTTCAGGAAATCCGGAGAAACCCGACTGAAACCGAGTTAAAAGTATTAGATACCTATTGGAGTGATCATTGCCGTCATACGACTTTTATGACGGAACTGACCGATATCCGGTTTGAAGGAAAATTTAAAAATACACTGGAAAAAATATTTAACCAGTATTTGTCCATACGGAAAGAATTGAACAGGGAGGATAAACCTATTAGCCTGATGGATTTGGCAACCGTAGTCGGAAGATATTTTCATAAAACAGGCAAATTGAATGATTTGGTAGTTTCCGATGAAATCAATGCCTGTACGATAGAAGTAGAAGTCGATATTGACGGGAAAAAAGAGCCATGGTATCTGCTGTTTAAGAACGAAACCCATAATCACCCGACGGAGATAGAGCCTTTTGGGGGAGCTTCCACCTGTATAGGAGGAGCTATCCGCGACCCGTTAAGCGGGCGTGCCTTTGTTTATCAGGCCATGAGAGTTACCGGATCAGGAAACCCGTTGGAATCGTATAAAGAAACTTTACCCGGTAAGTTGCCTCAGCGAAAAATTACAAAAGAAGCGGCAGACGGATATTCTTCGTATGGAAATCAGATCGGACTTGCTACTACTCATGTGTCGGAACTTTATGACGAAGGGTATAAGGCGAAAAGAATGGAAGTGGGAATGGTAGTTGGAGCTGTACCTCAGGACTGGGTACGGAGGGAAAAACCTGCGGAAGGAGACCGGATTATCGTTTTAGGAGGAAAAACCGGAAGGGACGGAGTAGGAGGGGCCACCGGCTCATCTAAAGCACAC
>JAVBRH010000119.1:0-4295 GCA_031548225.1 Apibacter sp. | reverse complement strand
GGAACCGGGGTTAAGGGACTTGAAGCTGTTTATACCAACGGAGAGCTGAACGGAGAGTTTACTTCTTACGACGAAAACGGAATAGTAACGAGAAAAGGAACCTATGTGAATGGAAAACCGGACGGAAAAGAAGTGCGGTATTATGAAAACGGAAACCTCAGAAATGAGTTGGAATATAAAGGAGGAGTGGAAGTTAATCAGGTAAAAACGTATTATTATTCAGGAGGACTGGAATGTGTTATTCCGGTAAAAGACGGAGTAAGATCAGGACAACAGGTTTGTTATTACCCTAACGGGAATAAAAAATCGGTGCGGAATTATACCAATGGAAAGTTAAACGGGGAATATTGGGAGTATTATCCTAATGGAGATGTGAAGGAAAAGAGCTTTTTCGAAAATGATTATTACAACGGGCAAAAAATGGAATACAACTTTAATAAAACTCCGGCATCTGCTGATAACTATGTGAAAGGAAATTATGATGGCGAACAAAAAGACTTTTTCCCTAATGGAGATTTGAGTGCCCGTTCGGATATTTCCAAAGGAAATATGCTCAAAGCGGAATATTATTTCGGGAAATCAAAAACAGGTGAATATTTTTACAAGAACGGTAAGTTAGATAAAAACAGAGTTTATTTTGATGATAAGCCTGTCATTGAGTTTAATTTTAACGGAGAAACATATTACCAAAGCTATAGTCTGCTGAATGAAAAAGGGGAAGTAACTTCCCAGGTTAAAATTTCACCGGATAAAGAGATGAATATCAAGCTGAATAACGGGGATGATTATGCGAAAGTTAAATTCAACAAAAAAGGAGAGAGAGAAGGAGAGTGGATAACTTATGAAGGCGGAACGGGCAGTCTGTCTGTGAAATCTAATTACCGGAATGGAAAGATGGAAGGGCCGCATAGTGAGTATTTCAGTAATGAAGCAGTAGAAAAGGAATTAACTTTTAAGAATGATAAAAAAGAAGGAAAAACCCGTACCTATTACCGGAATGGAAAGATGGAAACGGAAGGGAATTATGTGAATGACCAACTGGAAGGAGAATGTTTTTATTACGATGAATCAGGAAGATTAAAAACCCGGTATTTTTTTGAGAACGACGCATTGCAGGGAGCGTATCTGAATTACTCTGTGGAAGGAAAACTTTACCAAAAGCAGGTTTACCGAAAGGGAGACCTGATAGCGGAAACCTTATATGACCGGGAAGGCAAGGAGGTGTATACCCTGGATTATATAGCAAACGGAAAAAAACAGTTAAAAGGGATTAACGGAGGGGAGATTATTGAGTTTGAGACAAAGAACGGGAATATAGAAGGGGATTATGTTATGAAAGACAAAAACAACCAGGTTATTTTTAAGGCTTTTTACGTTAATGGGAAAATGTTTGGAGAGTCCGTGAGTTACTATCCTAACGGAGTTCTTTATACAAAGCTTGGCCGGTTTAACGGAAAATATGAAGGAAAATACAGTTACAATGACCTGAATGGTAATCTGATTGCAGAAACAGAGTATCGTGGAGGAAAAGAATTTGGGGTTTATAAAAGATATTTCAACAGTAAACCGGGTAGTATTTGTTATGAGCAGGAAATGTTTAATGATGAAAGGCAAGGAACTCAGAGCCATTATGGAATCAATGGAGAATTGATTTTGAAGTTATATTTTTATAAGGATGTTTTAACAGGATACCAGAAACAGGAGTCTCAGGGAATGTCAGAGATTATTCCGGTAAAAAAAGGATCTGCGCATATAACCGGAAGCTATAAATCAGGGAAGAAAGCCTATGATATAACCTATAAATCCGGGAAGCTTGATGGAGATTATGTGGTTTATAATGAAGAAGAAAAAGAAATCATCAAGTCAAAATATCAGGATGGCCTTATTTTTGGAACGAGAGTTATCAATTTCCCGGACGGAAGACCTTACAGTTCTGAAGAGTTTTTAGATGGAGACCGGAATGGAAAGTTGATTATGTACTATGAAGACGGGAAGAAAAAGATAGAAGGGAATTATCTGGGAGATTCTTTGAACGGGGATTTCATTATGTATGACAAGACAGGAAAAGTAAGTTCAGTAAAAACCTATTATAATGGAGATGTTATCGAAATTAAATAAACAAGTATATATCGTTCTGTTTTTTTTCTTTTGCACTGTGTGTTTTAAGGCACAGACACTGGAAGAACTGCAGAAAAAGTATCCGTCCGATCAGGAAGTTAACCTGAAACAATCCACAACCGTTAAAATCATTGTGGATAAGGATAAGCTGAAGATCACTTCCGACAATTACGAAGAATCGGTTTTGCTAAAGGATGATATAAATAGCAGCAAGGCTTCGGGAAATGTTTATTTCTCCGAATTCCGGAAACTGGACAAGCTGGATGCCTATTCTTTAGTTCCGCTGGCGGACGGTAAAACCAAAAAGCTTCCAGCGTTGAATTACCGGATTAAACCGGATAAAAATTCCAGGAGTTTTCATGATGACAGCCGGATTAAGGAATTTGACTTTCCTCAGTTAGGAAAGGGAGTGAAGAAAATCACGAATTATACCATTTCCTATCAGGATCCGCATATGCTCTCCGGAGAACTGTTTCTGGACGGAATTCCAACCGAACAGCAGGAATTTAAGGTTATTACTGACAATACGGTGGATCTGGGATATAAGGTCTTTAACGATTCCGACAATAAAATAAAATTTAGCAAGGAAGTGAAAGGCGTTCAAACCATTTATACCTGGACGGCAACCAATGTTGAAAAATATGCTTACGAAGTTAAATCCCCTGCTCCATTTTATTATGTTCCTTTTGTAGAAGTGTACGTAAAAAGCTATCAGGATAAAAAGGGGAATACGGTTAATGTTTTGAATAGTCTGGATGACCTTTACCAGCTTTACAGGACTTTTGTGAAAGACATCTATAAAACGAAGAATCCGGAACTGGAAAAGACGGTGGATTCCATTAAAGCAAAGTCGGCAAGTGAATATGACCAGGTAAGGAATGTTTATTACTGGGTAAAGGACAACATTAAATACATCGCCTTTGAAGAAGGATATGGCGGTCTTATTCCCCGTGAAGCCGGAGATGTTTATAACAAAAGATACGGAGACTGTAAGGACATGGCAAGTATTATCTACACCATGCTGCATTATGCAGGAGTTGAAAATGTTTATCTTGCCTGGGTGGGCTCCAGAGAAAGGCCGTTCTCTTATCATGATGTACCTACTATGGTAGTGGATGATCACATGATAGCGATTTATAAGAGCAACGGGAAAAATTATTTTTTAGATGCTACCAGTAAAGAAACTCCGATGGAATATCCTACGGAATTTATTCAGGGAAAAGAATGTCTGGTAAGTTTAGGTCCCGATTCTTATGAAATTATAAAAGTTCCGGTAGTTCCGGCAGAAGATAATAAAGTAGATGAAAAGATAAATCTGACTATTCAGGATAATAAGTTAAAAGGGAAAGGAACAGTGCTTTATTATGGATATTCTAAAAATGATGTGTTGTATCGGCTGTATGATACCAGAGGATTTGAAATGACGGCAAAGTTAAAGGCGATATTGGAAAAAGGAAGCAATAAATTCTTTTTGGAATCTCATGAGATTGAGAATAAGGACGAAAAAGAAAAGCCGTTATCCATAAATTATACTTTTGATATAGACAGCTATCTGACGAATGTGGGCGATGAAATTTTCATTAATATGTTCCTTACGAAGAATACTTTTGACGGAATACTCAGTGAAAACAGGAAAAAGGATTATGAAGCAGATCATACCGGGGTTTACAGAGGAGAGTACACTCTTCAAATTCCTCAGGGATATAAGGTAAAATACATTCCTAAAGATGACAGCTTCAACAACGATCAATTTTCCTATAAAATTAAATATACACAGAATAATAACCAGCTTACACTGAATGTGGAAGTGAAAACCAATTATTTGATTTTGAAGAAAAGTGAATTTCCCCAGTGGAATCAATTTATTAATAAACTAACGGACAATTATTCGGAATCAGTTTCCATAAGCAAAAAATAAAAATCAGGATCATGAAAACTAAAATCGTATTATTTTTCTTACTTCTTTTCGCCGGTTTGTCAGCCCAGCAATATAAAAACTATGACTGGGGGAAACCGGAAGTTTACAAACCGGATGCCAAAGACCGGGATTTTACACAGATTACTTTTCTGGATAAGACCATCAGGGAATTTATAGTTACAGATAAGACCGCTTACAATTTTGATATTTACCACACTAAAATTTATATTAACTCCGATGAGGCAATTGAGAGAAATAA
>JAVBRH010000071.1:0-3430 GCA_031548225.1 Apibacter sp. | reverse complement strand
TTATTTGAGATAAACGAATTGCAATGCCTGTACGAACGCTTAGGAGAGGATTTTGTTAAAGCTGTACATTGTATTCTTAATTCAAAAGGAAAACTGGTTCTTTGCGGAATAGGCAAAAGTGCTCATATCGCTAATAAATTAGTGGCCACTTTTAACTCAACCGGAACTCCTTCCCAGTTTTTACATGCTGCAGAAGCCAAACACGGAGATTTAGGATTGTTATCCAAAGATGATGTGGTAATCTGCATATCCAATAGCGGAACTTCTTCGGAAATTCAGGAAATAGTTCCTTTTCTGAAAGAATACTCCCACGCCTTAATCGGTATGACAGCCAATAAAAACAGTTTATTGGGTGAATTGTCTGATGTAGTTTTGGATACCTATATAAAAAAGGAAGCAGATCCCAATAATTTAGCGCCTACCACTTCAACCACCGTACAACTGGCATTGGGAGATGCTTTGGCTGTGGCTCTTTTGCAGGCAAAAAACTTTAAGTCTTCCGACTTTGCCAAATTTCATCCTGGAGGAGCTTTAGGTAAAAAACTTCTGTGGAAAGTGGAGCAATTGGTAAAGCCCGACAGAAAGCCTCAGGTGCCTTTATCTGCTCATCTTAAAGAAGTAATCAATTCTTTGACCTATTCTTCTTATGGAATTACGGTTGTGGTTGAAAAAGATAAAGTGGCTGGGGTAATTACAGACGGAGATTTACGAAGAGTTATGGCTAAAGATGTCGATTATAATCAGATAACGGCAAAAGAGATCATGTCCGTTCATCCTAAAACCATTCAAAAAAATGAACTGGCAAGCAAGGCTTTTGACTTGTTAAGGGAAAACCAGATTGGACAGCTGGTGGTTTTAGATGGAGAGGAATATATAGGAATTGTGGATTTACATACTTTACTGGAGCATGGTTTCAAATAAATTGATAACTTCGCATAGTTTTTAGAAGAAGATTTATGGCTAAGAAGAATAAAATAAATACTGCATCCATGCCCTTTCTGGCTCATGTCGGGGTATTAAGAAAACATATTCTCCGTTCTTTAATAGCCGTTTGCATCGGAGCCGCATTTATCGGGTACAAAATACATTTTGTCATGGATAAAATTATTTTTGGGCCCGTACAACAGGACTTCATTACCTTTAAGTTGATGAATGGGGTTAGCCGGTTTTTCGGTTCAGATGATGTTTTTGTGATGCCGTCTCATTTCCCCATACAGGTTCGGAGGATTTTTGAACAGCTAAATATGGCGTTTTATGTTGCCATTGTAGGGGGGATTATCCTGGTTTTCCCTTATTTAATCTACGAAATGTGGAAATTCATTTCTCCCGGTTTAAAACCCAATGAAAAGAAAAACTCCCTGACGTTTTTTATAGTGACTTATGTTTTGTTTATTGTGGGTTGTTGTTTTGGTTATTTTTTAGTAACTCCGCTTACCATGCACTTCGGTTATTTCTTTAATATCTCGGACACCATTAAAGTAAACATAGACTTATCCAGTTACATAGGTATTTTATTACAAACAGTCTTGGGTATGGGATTGATTTTCCTTCTTCCTATCATTGTTTATATTTTAACAAGCATTGGAATTTTAACTCCTAAATTTTTAAAAACCTATCGTCGTCATGCTGTTATTATCATATTGATTATTGCAGGATTTATAACTCCCGGAGATATTCCTTCCATGTTGGTAGCTTCCTGTCCTCTTTACCTGCTTTATGAATCCAGTATATGGGTTTCCACTGTTGTGTACAGACGAACTTTATCCGAGTCTAAAGAGGTAGTACCTCAACAGGATTAAGATTTTTATTTTTTATAAAGAGTTTTTTCCTTCATAGAAAGGAATCCACCTACTCAAAGGAGAGAAGTTTGGAAGGGTTTGTCCTTCTGAACAGAGCGTAGCGGAGTGAAGAATCTTCTGCTAACAGCCCATAGCTACTGGCTAATAGCTTTAAAAAACCATCGGCATATTAGCACATAAGTAAATTAACACATTCTATTACTCAGTTATTCAATTATTCAGGGTAGGAGTGACTCAGATTTATTTAAACTTTCCCCATATTTGATTCCAACGGAATTCCCGAATAAAATCTATTTCTTCCTTTGATATTTTTCTTTCCGCTTTTTTCCTACTCAGAGATAAAAAAGTTTTATAAGAAGTTAGGAAGTTCCGTAGAGATTTATCTCTCCAGGAAGCTTTGGCACAGGAGATAAAAGCCAGTTTTTTATCCAGTCCTATGTTATAAAAATACTGGCCTAATTTTTCTGCCTTTGTTTTTTTATAGACCTGAGCGGTAGGTTTCAAATGTTTTACCTGAAGAGAGGGGATTACCGTTATTTCCCAGTTATGCATTTTAGCCATCAGAATATCCAGATTATCCCAACCCAATATTTCCCGTAATCCGCCTATATCCTTGAAACACTCTTTCCGGTACGTTTTTATAGGGCCTCTTACGTGTTTTTTATTGGAAATGTTTTCATAAATCCATTTTCCCTCTTTCTTTATATAGACCAATCCTCCGATAATCCCCGTTTTGGGATTTTTCTCCAATTCTGAAATCAGCGTTTCAAAATAAATGGGAGGGAGGATAATATCGGAATCCAGTTTGGCAATAACATCAAAATCCTGCCAGTTTTCGGAGTTTAACCCTTGATAAAAAGTCCGTACCACCTTAGCTCCGGGTATATGTTCTGATGAATTGGACAGGTTGATAAGTTTAAAATTAGGCTTATCTTTAATAAATGTTTCAATCAGTGATTGGGAATTATCAGTGGATGAATCGTTTACCAAAATCCATAAAATATCTTTATAAGTTTGATTATCAAAAGATTTCAAACATTCTTCAATATGTCTGGCCTCATTAAATACGGGGATAACTGCTAGGATTTTCAAAGTTGAAAAGGATTTAGGCAAAGATAAGGGATACGGTTTTTATTTTAAACATATTTTCCCAGTAGATCTGCAATTTTCCGGTCATTGGATAGATGAGGAAGTTTATTTTGCCCCCCGAGTTTCCCTACTTCTTTCATATAATTGATAAAACCGTTCTTTTGTATCCGGGTTATTTTCAAAGGGCGAAGTATTTTTCCGGAAATAAGTTCATCATAATACATATTTCTTTTTCTAAGCGCCCGGTCTAATTTCAAGGAAAATTCCTTTAAATCCGAAGGTTCTTTTTCAAATTCGATAAACCATTCATGATAAGGCAATCCTTCCGTGGGGTTGACCTGAGGTGCTAGGGTAAATTCCTGTATGATGGCATCCGCCTGTTCCGATACTTCTTTAATGGCTTCCTCCACTTCATAGGAGATTACGTGTTCCCCAAAAGCAGAAGTATAATGTTTTATTCTTCCGGAAACAATGATTTTATAAGGTTCGATGTTTACAAACCGGATAAGGTCGCCTATCTGATAAGCCCATAATCCGGCATT
>JAVBRH010000217.1:0-5171 GCA_031548225.1 Apibacter sp. | reverse complement strand
GAACAATAAAAATAAATTTGAAGCGTTAACAGCTTTGGAGGTGTTGGGTATTTCCAGAAAAATGACAGAAAAAATAATAGATAAGATTCTGGAAAATAATCCCGAAATAGAAGTGGAAAACCTTATTAAAGAAACTCTTAAAAAATTGTAGAATAAATTTTGAAGGCGTTAAAGAATATTCATTATTGTTTACTTATTATAATTGTTGTTATTTTAAACAGTAATTCTTTACGGGCGCAGGAAAATGAAGAAGAACCGGAACAGGGATTAAGCCTTGGTAATCCGGTTAAATATGAAGCCTATTATGATTATAAAACAGGCAACTATGTGTTATATCCGAAAGTAAACGGAATAGTGGTCGGCACTCCCGTAACCATGACCTCTGATGAATATACCCGGTATGTAATGCAGCAAAAGTTTGACGAATATTACCGGGAAAAGACCAAATTGCAGGAAGAGGCTATCAAAGCAGCCAAAGAAGGAAAAGAAGTAAAAAGCAAAACATTAATTCCCAGTGTAACCGTTAAATCCAAGTTATTTGAAAAGATTTTTGGAGGAAACAAGATAGAATTGAAACCTTCAGGATATGCTTCCTTTGATTTAGGGATTTTATATCAAAAAATAGATAATCCGCAGATATTACCCGAAAACAGACAGAATTTTACCATAGATCTCCGTCAGAGAATACAGATGGGACTACAGGGAAGTGTGGGGAAGAATGTACACTTGGGAGTCAATTATGATACTCAGGCGGGATTTGCTTTTGAGAACAAGTTGAATCTGGCATGGAGGCCGGATCCTTTATCTGGCGGGGAAGACCAGATCATTAAGAAAATAGAATTTGGTAATGTGAGCATGCCCCTGAGTACAGGATTACTGACCGGAGCGCAGTCATTATTCGGGGTAAAAGGAGAATTTCAGTTTGGAAATACCTACCTTACCGGAGTTTTCTCGGAACAACAGTCGGAAGCAAGAACCATTACCGTGCAGGGCGGGGGAGTGGTCAATACCTTTAATATAAAAGTGGCAGATTACGATGAAAATCAACACTATTTCTTGGATCATTATTTTAGAGACAGATACGATCAGTCAGTAGAAGGGTATCCTTTGATCAATTCCACTATAAACATAACAAAATTAGAAGTCTGGCGGATAGACATGGGAAATTCCAACCTACAGGAACAGCGCCCTATTCTGGCTCTTAGAGACTTAGGTGAAACCCCAGGTAGTACGACATTGCCGAATAATGACAATTTAGACCTTTATAATCAAATTTCGACCGTGCCCGGAGTCAGGGATGCGTCCACAGTATATAACGCCATTAATGGAAAACCTTATCCAACGGTAGACAATCCTTCAGGAGAGAATTATGTGAGCGGGGAAAACTTTGTTACCCATAAAAGAGTAAAAAAACTGGCAGAGTCCGAATATACCTTTGATGCAAAATTAGGGTATATTTCATTAAACCAAAAACTTACCAATGATCAGCTCCTGGCAGTAGCCTTTCAATACACAGATACCAATAACCCGCAAAAAGTATATAAGGTTGGAGAATTCTCCAGTGACGGTTCGAGTGTGTTGATAGTGAAATTATTAAAACCGAACCAAATCGTTTCAACCACTTCTCATATGTGGGATTTGATGATGAAAAATATTTATTCCATGGAAGGATCTCAGATTACCTCTGAGGATTTCATGTTGAATGTAATGTATAAAGATCCATCCCAGGGAAAAATCAATTACTTACCCGATCCGAATGTCAATAATCAGCAGTTAATCAAATTATTGAACTGGGACCGGTTAAATCTGAATAACGATGCTTCCTCTTCAGGACAGGGAGACGGTATCTTTGACTTTGTGGATGGAATTACCATCAATGCCCAGAAGGGAAAATTGATCTTTACCAAGGTAGAGCCTTTCGGTAGTTTTTTAACAAGCAAAGGAGTAAATTCCAAATTAATATTTTCCAACCTGTACACCAATCTGAAAAACAGTATTGCAGTCACTTCCGATCCTTTATCGGAAAGATATACCATTGAAGGAAGATTTAAAGGAGTGGTGGGAAGCGGTATTCCTTTAGGAGCCTTTAACGTTCCGAGAGGTTCCGTGAAGGTAACGGCAAACGGACAGACTCTTACGGAAGGAGCGGATTATGTAGTGGATTATCAGATGGGGACGGTTACCATTATTAATGAAACCTATAAAACTTCAGGAGTTCCCATTAACATAAGCCTCGAAAACCAGTTTGCATTTAATATGCAGAAAAAAAGGTTTATGGGGTTGAATGTGGAACATAAATTCAGTGAGGACTTTATTATAGGCGCCACTTATCTTAATTACAAAGAAAGGCCGTTAACCCAGAAAGTACAATACGGCTCAGAACCGGTAAACAATTCCATGGTGGGAATTAACATGATGTTGAACAGGAATATGCCGTTCTTTACAAAATTAGCGAATATGATACCGGGTGTAAAAACCGAAGCTCCTTCCAGCATGAGCGTAAAAGTGGAAGGTGCAGCCTTGCTTCCCGGAGAGAATAACACCATTGACGATCAGTCCTATATAGACGATTTTGAAACCACAGCATCTAAAATAAGCCTGAAAGATCCCGGATATTGGGGACTAGCCAGTAAACCTGCATTATACGGAGATTTTGGGACGCCACCGGCTAATGATGATATTACGAGTGGGTTTGGAAGAGGATTAATGAGCTGGTATAATATAGATCCGAGATTTTTTGGAATAGGAGGAGGACAACCGGCAGGAATTGATAACAATGCCCTTTCCCTGAATATGCAGAGAAGGGTGAAAAATCAGGAGTTGTTTACAGACCGGGATTACATAGCCGGGGAACAGCTGTACATGAACACCTTTGACGTTGCCTTTTATCCTGATGAAAGAGGACCTTATAACTTTAATAAAAAGAATGTAGAAAATGCAGTGGATCGTTGGGGAGGATTAATGCGTCCGATTAGTGTTACTAATTTTGCAGAAGCCAATATAGAATATGTCGAATTCTGGATGATGGATCCTTATGCCGACAGCCCTTCTCCAGGTTCCGATCCTTTTGGGAATAATCCGGAACTGATTCTTCAGTTAGGAAATGTTTCCGAAGATGTGTTGAAAGATGGTCAGATGCTTTATGAGAACGGTATAACAGATGATAAAAGTCAATTGAATACTACTGATTGGGGATACCAGCCTAAAAATTACCCCTTGATATATGCTTTTGATACGGAGGGAGATGCGAGAAAAAGACAGGATGTGGGGTATGACGGATTATCCAGTGCAGAAGAAAAGGCTTTTTATGAAAATCCTAGTAGAGTTTATCCTATTGTTGTTAACGATTTACCGAATAGCGGAAACAATCCTTTAACGAATCTATTGGATCCTTCTGCAGATGATTTTTTATTCTATATGAATGGGATATGGGATTCTTCCGACTATAAAAGTTCCATTGTTAACCGGTATAAATACTTCCGGAATTTAGAAGGAAACTCTCCTTCCAATTCTTTGGATGCCTCTTCCCAAGTTCCTGATTCGGAAGACTTAAATAAAGATTATAACCTGGATGAAACCGAGAATTATAATCAGTACAGATTATCATTAACCGATGCCAGCCTGAAAGATCCTAACACTTCTTACATAGCAGACAGAAAATATGTTACCGTGTCCCTTCCTAATGGAAAAACAGGAAATAACTGGTGGTATCTGGTACGAATTCCGGTTTCGAGTTTTGAAAGCGGAAAAGGAAACACCGAAATTCTGAACAATGTACGGTATATCCGTATGTTAATGAAAGGATTTACCAATACGGCAACTCTTCGTTTTGCCACCTTTGATTTGGTAAGAAGTGACTGGAGAAAATACGAAAGAAAAATATCAACTCAGCAAACTACAGGAGAAGACACGAATGAAGGAACAGCTCTGACATCAGCAGTAACAAATGTAGCCATCAGTGCGGTAAATCTGGAAGAAAATTCTACTTCTCAGCCTCCTTACATGCTGCCTCCGGGAATCAGTCGTGAAATTTTGGGAAGCACCACAGGAACCCAGATGCAGAATGAAGCTTCCCTGAAACTGGAAGTAGATAAACTGAAACAATCGGAACCGAGAGGGGTTTATAAAAATATAGCGTTGGATATGAGACGTTATAAAACCTTAAAAATGTTTGTGCATGCAGAGGAAATAGATAATCCTTCTTTAACTACTATAAAAGATGTTACATTCTTTATCCGGATGGGGAGTGATTTATCTGATAACTATTACGAATACGAAATTCCGTTAAAAAATACTCCGAAAACTGCTACGGGAATTATGGATATCTGGCCGATAGATAATACTATAGAGTTGGATCTGAATGACTTTGTAGCAGCCAAAAATGAAAAAGACAAAAGCAATGCTTATAATAGTACTGTAAGATACAGAAGCAATGTGATAAATGAAGACGGTAAAGTTATTTATGTAAAAGGCCGTCCCTCCATAGGAAATATTACTACCATTATGATGGGAGTAAGAAATAGCGGTGCGGCAGATAAAGATTTGGTATTATGGCTGGATGAACTAAGATTATCCGATATAGATAACCAGGGAGGATATGCAGCCAATGCCAGCGTTAATTTTAATCTGGCTGATTTTGCCCAGGTTTCGGCTTCAGGTACTTATAAATCCGTAGGATTTGGAGGATTAGACAGTAAACCGAGTGAAAGAAGCCAGGATGAGACCAAGCAATACATGGTAAATGCAGCTGTTAATGTAGATAAAGTATTGCCGCAAAAATGGGGAGTGAAGATACCGGTAAGCGTAGGTGTTTCCGAAACCTATATAGATCCTAAATACAATCCTCTGGATAATGATGTGGAACTGAAAAACGATCCGAGAAAAGAAGACCTTAAAAAAATAGTGGGAACCTATGCCTCTCAAAGGAATATCGCTGTAACCAATTTAAGAAAGGACAGGATAGGAGCTAAAAAACCGAAGTTTTACGATGTGGAGAATTTATCCGCTTCGTTTTCTTATGCCACGGATTATTACAGGGATATTTATACATCCTATAACATAAGACAAAACTTACAGGCATCTCTGGATTATAACTTTACTCCGATAGGAAAATATTACGAACCGTTCAGGAAATGGGGAGCTGTTCAGGATACCAGCAGGTTTGCCAGATA
>JAVBRH010000137.1:0-14776 GCA_031548225.1 Apibacter sp. | reverse complement strand
GAAAAATATGGGGCGGATAGTTTTCAGCCGATAAAAACACCTAATGAAGGAGAAGAATTTTTGTTGAAACCGATGAATTGCCCGCATCATTGCGAGATTTACCGTTCTGCACCCTGGTCTTATAAAGATTTACCTAAGAGATTTGCTGAATTTGGAACTGTATATAGATATGAACAGAGCGGGGAATTGCACGGATTAACCCGTGTAAGAGGATTTACTCAGGATGACGCCCATATTTTCTGTACTCCCGATCAACTAATAGGAGAATTTGAGAAAGTAATTGATTTGTTTTTATATTCTTTTTCTTCACTCGGATTTGACGATTATACGGCTCAGGTTTCATTGAGAGACAAGGAGAACCTGGATAAGTATATCTGAAGTGATGAGAATTGGGAGAAGGCTGAAAATGCGATTGTAATGTCAGCCAAAAATAAAGGATTGAAAACCGTAGTGGAATATGGAGAAGCCGCTTTTTACGGGCCGAAACTCGATTTCATGGTGAAGGATGCACTAGGAAGAAGCTGGCAGCTTGGAACTATCCAGGTAGATTATAACCTTCCGGAGCGTTTTGATTTGCATTATGTAGGCTCTGACAATGAAAAACACCGTCCGGTAATGATTCACCGGGCTCCTTTCGGATCTTTGGAAAGGTTTGTTGCAATTTTAATAGAGCATACGGCAGGAGATTTGCCTTTGTGGCTAAGCCCGGAACCGTTTATCATACTACCTATCAGTGAAAAATATTCAGATTATGCAAAAAAAGTTTTGAATCTAATGGAAAATTCAGATATTTGCGGTCGGATTGATGAGCGTAATGAAAAGACTGGTAAAAAGATACGTGATGCAGAGGTTAATAAAATCCCCTATATGTTTGTAGTGGGAGAAAAAGAAGCAGAAGCCGGTACAGTTTCCATTCGTAAAAGAGGGGAGGGAGATTTAGGAACCTTCACTTTGGAAGAGGCTGTATCTATGATGAAAAAAGTAACAGATAAACCCTAAAATTTAAATACCATAGCACTTAGTAGAAATTTTTCAAGAGGAGGAAGGAGATTTCCTCCCAAAAAACAGGAAGATGAACATAAAATCAATGAGAAGATTGATGTTCCGGAAGTACGATTAGTAGGAGAAAATACTACCCAGGGGGTATATCCTACAAAGGAAGCTTTAAAAATAGCGGAAGAAATGGAATTGGATCTGGTAATGATTACCGAAACAGCCACTCCTCCGGTTTGCAGAATAGTTGATTACAAAAAGTTTTTGTATGAGCAGAAAAAGAAACAGAAAGAACTTAAATCAAAGCAAACTAAAGTAGTAGTTAAGGAAATCCGATTCGGCCCGCAGACAGATGAACATGATTTTGAATTTAAGAAAAAACATGCTCAAAAGTTCTTAGAAGAAGGGTCTAAATTAAAGGCCTACGTTTTCTTCAAAGGACGTTCTATAGTATTTAAAGACCAGGGACAGATTTTATTGTTACGATTGGCTCAGGAGCTGGAAGAATGGGGAAAAGTGGAGCAGATGCCGAAACTGGAAGGAAAGAGAATGATTATGATGATGGCTCCTAAAAAATAAGGATACAGGAATATATTATATATTTAGATAAATTTGATAACGAGATAAAAAGTAAGACCATGCCGAAATTAAAAACAAAATCAGGTGCAAAAAAGCGTTTTTCCATTACCGGATCAGGTAAGATCAAAAGAAAACACGCATTTAAAAGTCATATTCTGACTAAAAAAAGCACAAAACGTAAAAGAAATCTGACGTATACTACTTTAGTAGATAATGCAGATGAAAAAAGCGTTAAAAGACAATTATTAGTTAAATAAGAATATTTTATTAAATATTCCGGTTTACAATTAACTTAAGTTTAACCCTGAACTGGTGCACAAAAGAGAATACATAAAAAGATTCCGCCCACTTCAAAAAAACAAAAAATTATGCCAAGATCAGTCAATGCAGTAGCGTCAAGAGCGCGAAGAAAAAGAATTCTAAAATTAGCCAAAGGCTATTACGGACGTAGAAAAAATGTTTGGACCGTTGCGAAAAATGCGGTTGAAAAAGCCCAACAATATGCTTATACAGGCAGAAAACAAAAGAAAAGAAATTTTAGAGCATTATGGATTCAGAGAATCAATGCCGGAGCCAGACAACAAGGACTTTCTTATTCCAAATTTATGGGATTGCTGAAAGAAAAGAATATTGAATTAAACAGAAAAGTATTAGCAGATTTAGCTATGAATCATCCGGAAGCTTTTAAAGCAGTAATGGATGCTGTTAAAAAATAAGATTTAATCATTTTCGTTATCAAATAAAAACACTCGCTTTTAGCGAGTGTTTTTTTATTTCTGGGTTTGTATTGTTTTTATAATAAGTCGTTAGCCAGATTAGCCAGTTCGGAACGTTCTCCTTTTTCGAGCCGGATATGGGCAAATAAATTTTGTCCGTGAATGCGATCTACCAGATAAGACAGACCGTTACTTTGTTCATCCAGATAAGGAGTGTCAATCTGTTTTACATCTCCGGTAAAAATAAACTTGGAATTTTCCCCGGCTCGGGAAATAATGGTCTTTACTTCATGGGGAGTAAGATTTTGAGCTTCGTCTACGATGAAGATTACATCGGACAAACTCCTTCCCCGTATATAGGCCAGAGGAGTAATTAATAATTTTTCCTGTTCTACCATTTGAGTAATCTGTTTATGTTCTTTATCATTTTCGTGATATTGATTTTGAATAAATTTCAGATTATCCCAAAGGGGCTGCATATAAGGGTCGAGTTTAGATTTTATATCCCCCGGAAGAAAACCTATGTCTTTGTTACTTAAAGGAATGATAGGCCGGGCTAAGTATATTTGTTTATAATCTCTTCTTTGTTCCAGAGCACTGACCAGAGCCAGTAAAGTTTTTCCTGTTCCGGCAACTCCGTGCAAGGCTACCAGTTTTATTTCGGGCTTTGCCATTATGTACATAGCGAAAGCTTGTTCGGCATTTTTAGGTTTTATACTGAAATAAGTGTGCTTGTTCACGTTTTCCAATTCTTCTGTGAACGGGTTGTAATAAGCCAATGCCGATGATTTCTGTCCTTGCAGGATATAGCAGGCATTGGGATAGGTTTCCAGTTTTTTACTTATCTTAGAATAAGGAACAAAGGAATTTTTATGTAATTCATCAATGAGTTCCTGGTCAAAATTTTCTATTCTTTCTATTCCGGAAGGAAGATTGTCCACCTTTACTTTTCCCGCTTCAAAGTCTTCTGCTTTCAGACCGATTGCCCGTGCTTTTAAACGCAGGTTTACGTCTTTGGAAACCATAATTACGGTCCGGTCCTTTTCCTCCTGCTGAATTTTAAGACAAACATTCAGGATTTTATTATCCATAGAATTGGAATCAAATATTTTGGTGGCGGAATACTCGATTCCGTTGGAGGACATGACTATTTTAAATTTTCCTTTGCCATCCCCGGGAAGAGGAATCCAGTCATTGATGTTTTGGTTGAGAGAGCATTTATCTAGAAAACGGATAAATTCACGGGCTTCATAATTTTTGGTGTCATTTCCTTTTTTAAAATTATCCAGTTCTTCCAGTACGGAAATGGGGATGATAATATCATGTTCGGCAAAAAGAGTAATAGATAAGTGATTGAAAATGATAACAGAAGTATCCAGGACAAATATTTTTTTCTCGGATACATTTTTTTTCTTGGCCATAATTTTTTACTAATAAAAGTTTATTAATGTTACTAAAGATAGCGAATTTTTTTTGATTTTTTGTAAATAATTCTTTAAAACGGCATATCGGCATCCGGGTCATTGATGTTATCATCAATGCCAAAAGAATCACTTGGGTTTATGGAAGAAAGGTTAATGGAGCTTTCAAAGGAGCTTTCGTCATTAATTTTACTTTCAAAGGTGGCAGGACTGTCATTTCCCAGAGAATAATAATCTTCGTCAATATCTGAGAATTTGGCCTGAGTACTGGTAAACCGGAGACGTACATCTTCCAGCGCTCCGTTCCGGTGTTTGGCAATAATAAATTCTGCCTGTCCGGTGCAGGGGGTCCCGTCTTCCCAGGTGTCCAGTTTATAATATTCCGGTCGATAAATGAAGGTCACGATATCGGCATCCTGTTCTATAGCTCCGGATTCACGTAAGTCTGAAAGCAAAGGTTTTTTACTTCCTCCCCGGGTTTCTACTGAACGGGAGAGCTGAGATAGGGCGATTACCGGAATTTCCAGTTCTTTGGCTATGGCTTTCAGGGATCGGGAAATAGTGGCGATTTCCTGTTCCCGGTTTCCAATTCCTTTTCCTCCGGCAGACATGAGCTGAAGATAATCGATCATAATGACTTTTACTCCATGTTGGGAAACCAGCCGTCGGGCTTTGGCTCTCAGGTCGAAAACGGATATTCCGGGGGAATCATCAATAAAAATGGGCGCTTGTTCCAGTTTGTTGACACGGGAGTAAAGTTGCTGCCATTCCAATTCGGATAAACTGGCTTTTCGGAGCTTTTCGGATTCTATTCCGGTTTCACTTGAAATCATCCGCATCATCAGCTGTTCTGCTGACATTTCAAGGGAAAAAACACCGATGGGAACTTCGGAATTGATGGCAATATTCCTTGCCATGGAAAGGATAAAAGCAGTTTTTCCCATTCCGGGTCTCGCAGCAATGATAATCAGGTCGGAAGGTTGCCATCCGGCCGTGATTTTATCTACATGTTTAAATCCGGAAGGGATTCCGCTCATTCCCTGTTTGGATTCTAAGGATTTTATTTTTTTCAGGGTATTGGATACCAAGTTTTTTGCTTCGTTGAATGTTCTTTTTAATGTACCGTTGGTAATTTCATACAACTGGCTCTCCGAATAATCCAGAAGATCGAAAACATCGGAAGTTTCATCATAGGATTTTTCAATCATATTGGATGAAATTTCTATGAGTTTTCTAAGGATATATTTTTCCAGTATAATCCGGGAGTGGTATTCGATATGTGCAGAGGATGAAATTTTATTGGATAGCTGGATTAGGTAGAAATCACCTCCCGCAGCCTCTAGTTTCCCCAGGGAACGTAGTTTATTGGAGATTGTCAGAATATCAATAGGTTCTGTTTCCTTGAATAAGTCCTCAATAGCTTCATAAATAAACTGATGTTCTCTTTTGTAAAATACTTCGGGAGAAAGGATGTCTATTACTTCATCCAGTCCTTTTTTGTCGATCATCATGGCTCCCAACACAGCTTCTTCCAGTTCCGTAGCCTGAGGAGGGAGTTTTCCTTTTTCTAAATTTATGATTTTGTTGGATTTAGCGAAATTATCTGGTTTTGATTGTATTTGTTCCATAGGACTTTCAAAATTATACAAAAAAACAGGGATTGCCTATCATTTTTTTTAACATTTTTCTTTCCTTTAATATACGAAAAGAAATTAAGTTATTAACAGAAATTGTTAATTGTTTTGAAGTAGAATCGAGTTATAGCAAAAATTTATGTTTGTAGAAGATGGAAGTTAGAGGATAACTGGAAAATATATTGTTATAGGTATTTTGTGAATTTATTATTTTGAAATAAATCAGCCTTATTGATGTTAATCAATAAGGCTGACGGGTTTATAGTTTTAATCTTATAACTTAATTAATTTTTGAGTGTAAGTTCCTTGTTTTGTTTGAACTTTTAAAAGATAAGTTCCTGTTTTCAGATGAGAAATATTTAATTCCTGAGAATTAATTATGGAAGATTGAATCAATTTACCATTCAGGTCATATACCTGTACTTGTTTTGCTTCTATGGAAAATTGGATCTTATCTTTTGCCGGATTAGGAGCGATAACCAATGGTTTATCTGTTTTAATTACTGGCTGATCTATAGATAAACTGGCACAGTCAGAGGTTACAGTTGGATTCATTCCATTAGCTGAAAAAAAAGATTTTACATTAATCACATCAGCTTCATTACAACAAACATTGGCTAGAATGGGTGCTCCTGTAACCAGATATTGTATAGGGTCAGGGCCATTAAATGTAACCCCGTTTTTTATATTAAGGTAGGTTAATTGAGGGGCGATGTTGACATAGAGAGATGATAGATTAATATTATTAGAAACATCTATAGAAGGCAGAGGATTTTCACCACACTCAAGTTCGATTAGAGTAATGTTGTTGGAAACATCCAGAGAAGTTAAGCTATTCTTGCCACAATCTAAAATACTTAATTTAGGGAGACCAGAAACATTGAGGGAAGAGAGTTGGTTGTTAAAACATTCCAGCCGTGTTAAATTTGGCAGGTCAGATAAATTTAGGGAAATTAACTGATTTTCATAACATGCTATTGATTCTAACTTATGCAGCCCTGAGATATTTAGGGAAGTCAATAGGTTGTTACCGTTGCACTCTAGATTTTTCAAGTTTTTGAAACTGTTAATCCCTTCCAAGGAAGCAAGAGAGCCTACACGTAAAAAACTTATATTTTCTGCTTCCGATACCTGTATCAGACCATCTCCGTTGGTGTCGACTTTGCAAGGCTGTCCATTTAGATCATAAGCTATATCGTTAGAAGGGGAAGCTTCTAATAGCTTGGCAAGGAAACCCGGATCCGGAATATTGACAGTTTGCGCAGTTAAATGTACTACTCCATTGATTAAAATAAATAATAAGAACGTAAATTTTAATTTCATAATAATGTAATTTTATATTTACATGCAATATAAGGATTATTTTTAAATGAATTGATATAATATGATGAGTATCATTAATGTAAAGTATGATTATAAATGGATTTGTGTTAAAGTTATCTTGATTCATTTGGCTTTTTCTTTATGGGAAAAAGCCAAATATTTGTAATTGAAAGCATTAAAACAAGATGCATTCTGAAATTTGAATGGAATAATCATAAAATCTAAACAATAAGGAGCACTGATAAAATCAGTACTCCTCAACTTGATGAAAACAAAAAATAGTATTCTTTAATTTTTAATCAGTTTTTTTGTTGTTATTCCTTCTCCGGATTTAACTTTTACAAAATAGATACCTGAATGCAGATTTTGGATATTTATTACCCATTCTTTGCTATGGCCATAGGATTGCGTGAAGACAGCTCTCCCGTTAAGGTCTATAATCTGAACAGTTCCTTCTGAATGTTCATTCAATATAACCTTAAATAGCCCTGAAGTAGGATTAGGAGCAACCTGAACATGGGGAATAACATCTTCTACTTCAGTTTCCGGATCAGACATTGGTGGAGAAGCGCCACCATACTTTACGGCATCTTTGGTGCAACGTATATTTAAGGCGGAGTAAGACAGCATGTCAATTGCTGCTGCTGCAAACATGACACCTGCATTACTGTAGCGTGCTACACCTGCAAATGCTCTTCCTAAATAATTTTCACCCTCATAGGTTAAGCCAAACGGATACATAGTAGAGGACCAAAGCCCGAATCTGACATTATAATTATCAATTGTATTTGGGTTATGCCGGTAAGCTCCTCTCACTCCGGTCTGAATATATCCTCCTATTTTATAATCCGGTCCATCAAATACAATTCCTACAGCTCCATTTACCGATACAAAAGTAGCTCTATACCAACTGCCTAAGTAACCATATCCCTGACCATATCCCAATCCGTTATTATTATGTCCGTTATACCAGGGAGAGAAACCTTTATCTTTGTTTGTTGTACCATCTAAATGAGTTACAAAAGTGAAATCAGGAATCCTCCAGCCATCCGGGCAGGGATCAAAAGGGGATTTTTTGGTTCCGTGTCCCCAACGGTTTGATGCCTGGGCATTCTGATTGGAAATCCAGTCTAAAGATTCACCTGTATTGTATAAATAATACAAAGGATGACTTGTTGAGTACTTTAAAATCTTACTGATTACTTCATGTTTTTTATCCGTAGAAGTTACTCCCGCCAAGTTGCTGTAATAGGAATATTCTTTTGTATAGTCTGAGTTATAGGTTTCGGAAGTTACGGGAGTATAATTCAAACTTCCCTCTGTTGTCGATCCTACATAGATAACAGGCTGATCTGAAAGGAAAGTAGGTACGGGGTCCTTTTTACCCCATTGATAGTGCATTCCTCCCGACAGACTTGCTTTTGCAAGTAATTCTGGTGTAGTCCTGGTTTTCAATTCTATAGGAAAAGCTTCTACTGCTCCTAAGTTTCTATCCATAAAGATGCTTTTTATAGGAGGAAGACCTGATGTTGTAGGATTAATAATTTGAGGGGTTACTCCGGGTACCACATCTTCTGTAACATAAGTAAAGGTATTTTCTTCCGGGTCCCCATTAGGAGCCCAAATCTGCCAGCTCCAAAGAACCGGATCATTGGAATTACCATGATTTCCTATGTGTAAGGAAATTATTGCATTTCCTGTTTGTCCCGGAGTAGTTACCACTATAATCTTTGCACTTTCTCCAGAATTTTCAAGGGAAACCGATTTTATCAATTGTTTATTTGTAGTCCAGTATACATTAACAGATTGAATTCCCACAGGCCATCCGTGATCGGTCAGATATTGATTATAAACCGCATAAGCTTTGTTTACCGGGATTTTTTTTCCAATAACACCTTCTTTTACTATATAAGTATTCGGATTGCGTAATCCTTCCTTATAATCTTTATAGCCTGGTGGTGCAGGAATATACCTGGTAGTGAAATCCCTCATTTTTCCCCTATTCGGATCCTGAATGCATCTGATAGCTCCGGCTTCGCTTATCGAACCATGGGAATTCATATGTGCCACACCGTAAATCGGTCCATTACGTCTTGCAGGGTCTATAACTACATGAAGATTTCTTGTTAAAGAAGTTGCTTCTAGAGTAGCGCTCAAAACATAGGCTTCTGAATTTTCATCCTGAAATATAGTGCTGAATCCGTTAGCATCAGAATATCTCAAGAACTTTCCAGTAAGAGAATATTTTCCTATATTCTGATTCGGCACACCACTGAAATCCACCCCTATTGCAGGATAAATCTTTATTCCGTCATAAAGGGGATTCCCTGAAATAACATCTATCCTGTCCCCACCCGGAAGCTGGGTGGAGTTACCTTGTCTACCCCAAGGGGAGGAACTAACGGCAAAATTATCCCGTGAGGAAAAAGAGGGGACTCTCCATCCGTCCGGACAAGGATCAAAAGGGGATTTTAGTGGATATCTGTCTCCTGAACTATTTCCCTGAGTAACATCGCTCCATAAATCGAAATTCTTTTTTGTAGTATTATCTGCAAATCTTTGTGAGGTAAACCAATGTTCCTGTGTTGGCGATCCTGGAATCTCAATGTAAGTGAAAGGATGATGGACAGAAAAGACTATATTCTCCTTCATATCTTTCGGATAAGGAGAGTTTCCTATAGAACTTCTGGATACGCGATATTTGATGTAATATAGATCATAACTCACAGGTAATATGTCAACAGAACCGCTTACTTCATAAAGACCCCTGTCTTTATAAGCCAATGGCGGAAAAGGATCTTTCCTTCCCCACTGATACATTAAACCTCCTGTTTTAGGCCAGTCTTCTCCAAACAGGGAGTCGCTTACCGCTCCTAAATTACGATCCATAAATTGTGGAGTGAAACTATTTCCATCCAGGTCTTTGTTTCTGCCGGGATGACCGTATTGTACTCCACCGGTGGGATCGTCCGTTACCCATACATGCCAGCTCCAGTAAACGGGATCGGAAGAATTGCCATTAGGGCCTACATGGAAGGCTATTAAGGCATTTCCTTCTCCTTTGGATTTTTCTACCATTACTTTAATTACGGATTCTTCTATGACTGGCTTTTGTTCTATCTCTGTTGATTTTATCAATCCGGGTACATCTTCCCAATATACGGAAGCAGATATTCTTTCTGAAGGAATGGAAGTATCTTTCAAATATTCATTATTTCTCCACATAATATAAGCTTTGGTCACAGGTATTTCCAGGCCTACATAAGGCTGATCAATATCAAAAATATAACTGTTTGGTGCTCTGGATAATTCCAGGTCAGCTTCTACTTTGGAAGTATGGAAAAGATCTTTCGTATTTTCTCCCGCTCTTGTAATAGTCCCATCTGAAACTTGTGCTTCAAAAAAAGACAGGTTCAAAAAAAAATTGAATACAGCTAAAATAAACATTTTTGTTTTCATAGGATTATAATTAAGTGGTTAGTATTTTATCCTTAGAATAATCAGATAGGAATACATTTCAGGCTGTAGTTTTTGTAGTAATTTCCAACTCTCCTGGAAATTTTAAATTTGTTTTTTAGTGCATTATAATTTTGAATCGCTTTACACAAAAGCCATTACTTTTTTTTGCAAACTAATAACTAACCTTTCTGCCTTGGCACTCCAAAAATTTGAGATTAGGGCATTAGAATCTGTCAGAAATTAGATTTACCAGAATCCTAAAATATTCTTATCATTTATCCTGTAAGAAAACAGAGAAAAAAGCAGTTTTTGTTTTTAGTGTTTTTTAGTATTAGTTTTTGTTTTTTTAGTGCTTTCAGTGTTTTCTAGTGTTTGAGCTTATTTTTAGTTAGCTTATAATACAATATTACAAAATATTTTTAATATTCTGAAATTTATTACTAAAATTACACCATTTCGTTAATGTATATTAATTGGCGCTATCAATATAAAATACAAAATATGAATATAACCATGAGTTTTAATACGCCACAGGCTGTATAACAGTTATTTTTGCCTGAAATAAACTTCGATGGGAACTCCGGTAAAATCAAAATTTTGCCTTAATTTATTTTCAATAAACCGTTTATAGGGTTCTTTTATATATTGGGGTAAATTAGCAAAAAAGGCAAATTGAGGAGTTTTTGTTGGAAGTTGTGTGCAATATTTTATCTTAATATATTTTCCTTTAATACTTGGGGGAGGAGTAGCTTCAATAATAGGAAGCATAATTTCGTTCAGTTTACTTGTTTTTACCCTTCTTGCACGGTTTTCATATACCTTCATGGCTGTTTCTACCGTTTTATATACTCTTTGTTTAGTTACTGCCGAAGTAAAAATAACAGGAACGTCTGTGAAGGGAGCGATTCTCTCTTTGATTTGATTTTCAAACTGTTTTAAGGTGTTGGTCTCTTTTTCCATGAGATCCCACTTATTAACGACAATAACAATTCCTTTTCTGGATTTTTGAGCAAGAGATAAAATATTTATATCTTGTTTTTCCCAACCCTGGGTGGCATCAATCATCAGGATTACCACATCGGAATCTTCAATGGCCCGGATAGACCTCATGACGGAATAAAATTCCAAATCTTCATTTACTTTGGTTTTTTTCCTCATCCCGGCAGTATCCACCAAAACAAATTTGTAACCGAATTTATCATACAGGGTCTCTATACTGTCTCTTGTAGTTCCGGCTATATCCGTTACGATATTTCTTTCATTCTCCAATAAGGCATTGGTTAATGTGGATTTTCCTACATTCGGCCTTCCGGCAATAGTAATTTTAGGGAGTCCTTCAAAAGGGTCTATATAATTTTCGTCCTTGAATATAGCTACTACATCATCTAACAGATCTCCGGTTCCACTTCCGGTCATTCCTGAAATAGTGTAATATTTTTCAAATCCCAAACTGTAAAATTCCATTGCATCGTTTTCGAGCATGGCATTATCTACTTTATTTACAACTAAAAATACAGGTTTTTCCGTTCTTCTCAATAAATGAGAAACTTCCATATCCATATCAGTAAGACCTTCTGTGACATCTACTAAAAAAATGATTGCAGAGGCTTCATCTACAGCCAGTTCTACCTGTTTTCTGATTTCTTCTTCAAAAACATCTTCAGATCCTACAACATATCCTCCCGTATCAATTACGGTAAAGTCAATTCCGTTCCAGTCGCTCTTTCCATAATGACGATCACGTGTAACTCCGGATATGCTGTCCACAATAGCTTCTCTTTTTTGTAGTAACCGGTTGAAGAGAGTAGATTTTCCTACATTGGGCCTTCCTGCAAGCGCTATGATATTCGCCATGTTTTTAATTTTTGCAAAGGTAATCAAATTTAATCAGAATGCAGGGCATAGTGAGAGTTATAAATGCTTTACAAGATTTGTAGTTTTGCTAATGTTTTTTATAAATTTGGTAAAGAAAGAGGAATTGTAAAATAAACGATTTCATAAAAAACAATTACCTTTGTAAACTTAGTATTATTTGAAAATAAAGTTATAATGATAAAGGAATCTGAATCAAGGCATAAGGTACGGTTTATGGATTGTGATCCTATTGGACATCTTTCCAATATCCGTTATTTTGACTATATGCTTAATGCACGTGAAGATCATTGTTTGCAGAATTATCAACTGGATAATTTTGAGCAATCCAAAAAAACGGGGCGTTTGTGGGTTGCCTTGCAAAATCAGATAGCTTACTTAAAAGAAGTTAAGTTTAACCAGGAAGTTATTATTACAAGTAAAGTTGTGAAATTTTCCGAACGTACGAATACAGTGGAGATTTTAATGTGTAATGAAGAAAAATCAATTGTTCATGCGGTATTATGGCTAACTTCCATTTATTTTAATTTAACAACAAGAAAGTCGGAAGATCAGCCGGAACATTTTATGAAGTTATTCCATGATATTTGTGTGGATATTCCGGAACATTTGTTTGAAGAAAGAACACATAGCCTTAGAAAACAAAATAAACTCAATTCATAAAAAATGAATATAACTGAAACGGAAATTAAGGGATGTTTCATTATAGAGCCTCAGGTATTTGAAGATTTGAGAGGTTTTTTTATGGAAACCTTTAATTTGAAAAAATTCACAGAAAAGACCGGATATAAACCAGAATTTGTTCAGGATAACCTGTCCAGTTCGTCTTATGGTGTCATCAGGGGATTGCATCAGCAATTGCCTCCTTATGCACAGGCTAAACTGGTTTATGTTTTAAAGGGAAAGGTTTTTGACGTAGTGGTGGATGTGAGTAAAAACTCCCCTACTTTCGGGCAGTATCTGGCAGTGGACTTATCTTCGGAAAATAAGAGGCAATTATTTATACCTAAAGGTTTTTTACATGGTTTTTCTGTTCTTTCAGAAACAGTTCTTTTTGCTTATAAATGTGAGGGCTTTTATAATAAAGAAAGCGAATGTGGAATAAATCCAATGGATAAAACACTAAATATAGACTGGAAAATTGAAAAAGGCAAAGAAATTCTTTCAAAAAAAGATTTAATGGCAATTTCTTTCAAGGAATTAAATCCTGTTGAGGTAATATTATGAAAAAAATTTTAGTGATAGGGGGCGACGGGCAGCTGGGAATGTCCCTTAAACAAAAAGTAAAAGAGAGAAATTTAGCTGACAGTTCCTTTGTTTTTACGGATATTCAGGAATTGGATATTATGGATAAGATGTTCGTAAAAACGTATTTTTTTTCGAATAAATTTGATTATGTGATTAATTGTGCAGCTTATACAGCGGTTGATAAGGCAGAGTCAGATGAGGAAACGGCATATAAGTTAAATGCAAAGGCTGTTGAATATCTGGCAAAGGCAAGTGCTTCTCAAAAAGCTACTTTGATTCATATTTCAACGGATTATGTATTTTCAGGAGAAGAATCTTCTCCGAGGAAAGAAAATGACTCGGTGGCCCCCATAGGTGTTTATGGGAAAACCAAGCTGGAAGGAGAAAAGTTTGCTCAGGAGCTGAATCCGAAAACCTATATTATCAGAACGGCTTGGCTATATTCTCCTTATGGGAATAATTTTGTGAAAACCATGCTCAGACTGTTTAAAGAAAAAGAAGAAATCAATGTGATAGACGATCAGTTAGGCTCTCCTACTAATGCATTGGATTTGGCAGATGCAATTCTTACTGTTATAGAAAAAGATATTGAAGCATATGGAATTTACCATTATTCCAATGAAGGAGAATGCACCTGGTATCAGTTCGCGGAAGAAATAAAAAAATTAAGCGAGTCTGAAATAAAAATTAATCCGGTATCTACCTCGGAATACCCTACGTCTGCAAAACGCCCGAAATACAGCCTTTTAGATAAAACCAAGATAAAAACTACTTTTGGAATTACAATCCCCGACTGGAGAGAAAGTTTGAAGGGAATGTTTTAATGAAAAATTGAACTACCCCGAGATTCATTCCCGGGGTAGTTCATTCACATACACGATTTAAATAAAACATTTAAACCATTGATATTTTAATTTGTCTAATTGACAAATAGCAATTTTAATTTACTAATAATAATTAATATATTTACTGAAATAAGAAAAAAGGTTCTTTTTTATTTGTATATTTGCATTGCTTAGGGAGTTTGATATTTTAAAGTAAAGGATTGATTATGCGCCATACTCGCTATTCGAAAAATATTTCTTCAATTCAGTTTTTATTGGATATAGGGATTTTAATTCTTCTGGTTTTCCATTTCTTAAATATAGAATACTCTCATGGTGGGAGACTTTTATCAATTCAACAGTTGCTAAAAGCTCATTATAAAGTATTGATCCTATTTCTTGTTTCGTGGTATTTTATATCCTTTAATATCGGGCTATATAAGATTAGCAGATTTAGCGGTTTAATTGAAATAGTAAAGAAAAATATTTCTCAGATATTAATATTCAGCATCATTGTTTTTGCTGTTTCAGGATTTAAGGAAAGTGACCTTTTTTCCACTAAATTATCTTTGTATTTTCTATGGGTACTTTTTATTTTGACTTTCTTTTCCCGGTTTGTGTTATTTCTTCTTTTAAAGCTATATAGACGTTTGGGAGGTAATTTTAGGCGAATTATTTTCGTTGATGAAAATTTAAATACCTATTCT
>JAVBRH010000021.1:0-19769 GCA_031548225.1 Apibacter sp. | reverse complement strand
GGAATCTTAAATAAGGCAAGAAAACTCTGTCTTAAACAGTTGTTTTTAGAGATGGGAATAAAAAGTGTTTAAAGTGTCAAGATTTTTATTCGTCTTCCTCTTCATCATATCTGTCGGAATCATTTATCAGCGAAAAATATTTTTTTACTGTTAATGGGCATACGGTCAGCATTTCCATTGCTATCTTTTCTCCAAATTCCATTGATAGGTCTTCATCATCTATAATACTGGCAGCATCCACTCCGTTTTCTTCACGTATCTGATCTTTATATTTTATAAACTCATCTTCAATAAAGGCATCCATTTCTTTGTCTGTTGCTTTGTTGAGAAAAGAAGGATCTTTCAATTTTCCGCAAACGTCCTTAGCTATTTTATTTACTGCGGTCTGTGAAAACAAAAAACCGGAACTTACTGTCAGTAATAATAAAGAAATGCAAAGTTTTTTCATCTTCTTTTTTAACAAAGATAACATAAATTTAAATTACCTTGTTTTTTGCGATGAGAACATCTGCTTTCATTAAGTAAAAGAATGTAAATTTGCAGAGAAAATTGGTTAATGGAAGAAAATAAAAAAGAACCGGTCATTGGTACGGGAGAAGCGCTTTCGCGCCTGATGAAGTTAGGAAGGGGATACCCGTTGTGGTTCTATTCTACCATTTTGATTGCGGTAGTGCTGGCTTTTGTTTCTTCTTACCGTCCACTTCTTATCGGTAATGCCATAGACTTGGACATTCTCAAAAATAAAAACTTTTCAGCATTATATAAATCTTTGCTGTGGATATTTTTGTTGTTGTTAGTGGAAGTGGTTCTGCAGTTTCTGCTGGTTTATGTTTCCAATTTTGTAGCCCAGAATGTGATACGAAATTTACGCATACAACTGTATAAGAAACTGATTTACTTTAAGTCCGCTTTTTTTGATAAAACTCCGATAGGAGTGCTGGTAACCCGGTCGGTTTCTGATATAGAAACGATTTCGACTATTTTCACGGATGGAATTCTAATGGTGTTGGGAGATATTCTGAGGATTATATTCGTTGTGGTAATCATGTACTGGACTAACTGGGAACTGGCAACTATTGCGCTTCTTATTCTCCCTGTTATGATTTTGGTAACCCGGCTTTTTCAAAAAGCAATTAAAAAAGCTTTTTCAGAAGAGAGAACCCAGACAGCCAATCAAAACAGTTTTGTACAGGAAAGACTTTCCGGAATGTCCCTGGTGCAGGTATTTAACCAGCAGGAGAAGGAATATAACCATTTTTTTAAAATCAACTCAAGATTAGAAAAAGCTTATTTAAAAACCGTGTTTTATTTTGCTCTTTTCTTTCCGGTGGTGGATATTATTACCGGAGTGGCAATCGGGTTTATGATTTGGTATGGGGGACGTGATGCCTTAACAGCCCACAATATTACGCCCGGAGTGATTATTGTGTTTACTACTTCTTATATTAATATGCTGGTGCGGCCTATGAGGCAGATCGCAGACCGTTTTAATACGATTCAGAGAGGAATTGTAGGGGCGGAGAGGGTTTTTACGGTATTGGATTCCAAACATGAAATCCCGAATGCAGGAACAGTAAAAAAGGAAATTATCAGAGGAGATATTGTTTTTGACCGGGTGTCTTTTTCTTATATAGAAGGAGAGGAAGTTTTAAAAGAGTTGTCCTTTGAGGTCTCCCGTGGGGAAAAAGTAGCAATTGTCGGAGCAACAGGAGCCGGGAAATCGACCATTATTAACCTGATGAGCCGTTTCTACGATATTTCCGGAGGGCATATTTACATTGACGGAACGGATATCAGGGATTATGAATTGCATAATTTACGTTCGCATATTGCTGTGGTGTTGCAGGATGTTTTTTTGTTTAATGAAACCATTCTGGAAAATATCACTATGGGGAATAAGGAAATAAGTTATGAAGAAGTAAGAAAAGCAGCAAAGGAAATCCAAATTGATGATTTTATTATGAGCCTTCCCAACGGATATAATTATGAAGTGAGCGAGCGGGGTGCTTCCATTTCTCTGGGGCAGAGGCAATTGATTTCATTTTTGCGTGCCTATTTATATAATCCTTCTATTTTGGTATTGGATGAGGCTACTTCTTCCATAGATACCCGGTCGGAGGAATTAATCCAGGATGCAACAGAGAAAATCACGGAAAACCGGACTTCCATTATTATTGCCCACCGGCTGGCAACCATTCAGAATGCGGATACAATCATTGTACTGGATCATGGTAAGATTGTCGAAACAGGCAATCATGAAACCTTATTACAAAAAGGAGGTTATTACAAAAAGCTGTATGAAGCCCAGTTTTCAAAGGAAGAGGAAGAATTGTAATATTCCCGGATAAAAAATAAAAAAATGAAAACACTTATATTACACTATCCTAATTGCAGTACTTGTAAAAAAGCCCTGAAGTGGCTGAAAGATCATAAAGTTTCCTGTGTGGAAAGAAATATAGCAGAAGATAATCCTACGAAAGAAGAGTTACAGGCCTGGTATAAAAAAGGAAATTATCCTTTAACTAAATTTTTCAATACTTCCGGAAAACTTTACAAGGAACGGAATTTAAAGGAAAAGGTGAAAACGGCAACAGAGGAGGAGCTCTTTACCTTACTGGCATCGGAAGGAATGCTGGTAAAAAGACCTTTGGTAATTTCGGATGCCGGAGTTTTAGTCGGGTTTAATGAAAAAGAATGGGAAGAAAAGCTGAGTAAATAGCTTTTGATAAATAAAATTCATTTAGGCTCAGGTATTTGAAAAGCTTATAAAAACGCAATGTTGGGAAATCAAAATTTCAGTGCAGATAAGCTGTTGATCGTAATCAGAAAAAAGAGACAGCAAAAGTTCGTTTTAGTATTACTTTTACTGATTTTCGGTTTCGTATTGATTTTCTTCGGAGTAAATCTCAATAAAAGCGATCTGCTGACATATATAAGAATTTTACTGTCACTCGGGGGAATACTTCTGATTCCCTATCTACTCGTTGTTTTAATAATCAGGAGGACCAATGCGAGCCTGGAACACTTGGAATTAGATGATTACATGATAGAAGCCATGAACCAAAATAGCTTTAAGGATACCATGGCTTATGGTAATCATAGGCTGTTAATCCTGAAAATGAAAGCGTTTTTGATGGATTGTAAGGATATTCACACATTGAAATATACCATAAAGAAATGGGGTATATATGATTATTATGAAATGGTCATTTATTATAACGATAAAAAAATAAAACTTTCTTTTTCAACCCGGGAAATAACATTTTTTGATGTTCATGTATTTGAAAGCATAATAACCAAAATTGTCAGTGAGAATTCGAATATTCGTTATGAGCGTATAGATAAAAGAACATAGAGTTTGTTTATAATGTAAAAAACAGTCTTTTCCTAGATTTACTATTTTGTGTTTAATCGTTTAAACAATAAAACTTACACTAAAAAAACCATCTTTTTAGCACACAGTAATCCCGTAGAAAAAATTTTAAAAAACCTGAATCTGTCTTTTTGAGGGTTCATTATTTTTGAATAATTGTAAATTAATTCAAGTTCAACCTTGTTGTTTAATCGTTTAAATAATAAAAATTAAAATAATCCTAAATCAGTTTTTCAGATTTTATTCTCCTAGTTGTCAAGTCCATATTCTTTTCCTTCTATCTGTCTGTTTATGCTTGTTTTCTCTTATATTTATGGAAAATATACTGCATATTAATTGATAAAACAAAATTAATATATATTTATTTTATGCAAAATAAATATTATATAGCTATATTTTATAATATAATATTTATAATTTTAGCTAGTTTAAATTATACACTATTACTAACTTAAAAAATCACGCCATGACACAAGAACAAGAAAAACAGTTGTTGCAGGCAATCTATGACCGATTGTTTGATGCAATCACGTATCAGCCGTCCGGAAGTAAGAATCCGTTTACAGAAGCAGAAACCTTTATCCATTTTTCAAAAAATGCTGCGGTAAATATCAAATCGTTCGCAAATCCCAGAACTCCTTCGAATCCATTGGGAGATTTAAAAGCTTCCGAAGAGTTTTCCCGGATGGTGGATCTGGTTTCTCCCATGACTCTGGAGTGGGAAAATTCAGGGCAGTCGTTGTCGGATATGTATAAGGACATTGTACGAGGGGCTAATGCTCAAACACAACCTAGTGAGAAATCTATGGAGATGTATAAAAAGGCTTATGATTATCTTCACCCCGAAAAGGAAGAGAAAAATCCTTTTACCGGAGAAACGGTTATTGAACGCACAGATTCTCCCGATTATGTAAATTATGAGGTTAATATGGGCGATTATGTAAATGCTATTAAGGCCTATAGGCTTGGATATAATCGTTATTTAGATGATTTGGAATCTCCTGATCCCGCAGTAAGTAAAAAAGCGGACAGGGACTGGCAGGTCCAGGCTCCTTCATTGGAAAATAATATAAAGACAAGTCTTAGAAAACTTGCAGTGGGTAATGCTAAATATGTAGAACAGGCTTTAAATATTTTAAACACGACAATTAATGATGGTATAAGACAGGTTATCGTTTCTGCGCAGGATGCGGTAAGAGATGACCGGGCCTTTACTTCTTCTTTAGGAGACGGGAGTAAATGGTTTTTATCTTATCCTTCCCCTTCTAACTGGACAGATTCAAACAATCTTAGTTTCACCGATCTGAAAATCAGCGGGGGAAATACCAAATTGAGATCAAAGGGAACAGAACATAGTTTTAGTGTTGATACAAATGTGAATTATGGTCTTTGGAGGGTTAAAGCAAGCGCCAGTGGAAGTTTTCAGCATTCAAACAGCAGTGCTGATAAGAATAGCGTAGAAATATCAGCTAAAATCGCTAAAGTGGATATCAAACGTCCCTGGTTTTTAGAATCCCTTTTCAGATTAGGGGAATGGTCTACCAATATGGCAAAATCAGGGGAGATATCAAATGGCAAAATTGACTCTTCTAATAAAGGCGGCAAATTGCCTATGTATCCCGTTGCCTTTGTAGTAGCAAGAGATATTACCATAAAAGCAGGTTTCAGCCATGAGGAAGAAGAACATACCAAAGAATCGGTAAAAACCAGCGCTTCGGTAGGATGGGGGCCTTTTTCCATAGGAGGAAGCTACGGATACGGAAAAACCGAAGACAAATTTGATTCTGATTTTCAAAATGGAGAAATACGCGTACCCGGCATGCAGATCATTGCCTGGGTAAGCCGTGTAATTCCTTATTCTCCGAAATAAGATCCATTAACTTTTAATCTTTAGGTGTAATCGAGCAGGTCTTGATTACACCTATGTTTAATTAAAATATTTGAGTATGGAAGCACTATATGAACTATTTACAGCAGAATTATCAAAAAAAATATCCCCTTCTAAAGGCAAACAACGAAGGAGTATTTCATCTACAGTACTGCAAATTAACCGGATACCCCATATTATTGATCTGAATTATTATAAAAACCCTCATTCGGCGGATAATCCCACAGGAAATTATGCTGCTGCCTACCGGCTTTACTCTTTGGCTGATGAAGCTCCGGAATTAACCCTTCCTTTTTTTTCAGGAATGAATTCCATAAAAAGCATATGGGGGAATATTGTTAATTCGGCCACTTCAGAAGAAATAAGTGTGATAAATCTGTTGGCAAACGCACAGGAAGATTTTAAAAATTCTAAAATGTCAGGAATGGGAGGTGTCCCGGAAGACTGGTATCCCGTATATGCAAGGCCTTTTAACTGGTATGAGCTGATTTTGGATAAAAATAATTTAACCCGGATAGAAGTCAATTCCTTTAATGAACAAGATCCTTTCTTTTGGAGTACGGACAGTTCCGCTCAAATATCTTTAAACCCGAAAACTGTTTTAGATAAAATCTATATAGATGTGCTGGTAGTAAATTTTATAAGGCCCTGGCTGAATTTTGAAGTATTTCAGTCGGACTGGAAAATAAAAGGGTTGAGAAAGGGATATTATTCCAATGGTTCTTTAAGGGAAAACAGCGGTATCTTCCCTTTAGTGACCAAATCTATGCTAGTTGGGACCAATGCCTCTATTGAAGGGAAATTTGCATCCGAAGATATGAATATCCTGTCAAGTCAAAAAGCAAATAATTTGTCTTTCGGGCCGGTTTCTTTAAACGGGGGTACGATAAACAAAGAAGAAAACAAAACATTTGTTTCATCAACGGTTACACAGGTTGTCGGATATATAAGCCAGCTAATTCCCTTATGTCCCCAGGAATAAAAATCATTGCGATTTAATTTTGTTTAATCGTTTAAATAGGGATAATTGTTAGCTTTTAGCTTGCATTTTACTTTGTACCATTTCTAACTTCTTTTGTTTAACTTCTAACTTAGAGGAGATGCTTCCTGTCGTCAATAAGACAAAGTCCCCCAGCCCCAAAGCGGAGTGAAATCTCTACTAACCGCCAATAGCTATCAGCTAATAGCTGTTAGCAGGTTTTTCAAGCTGAATTTATTCAAAACCTTGATTTGTCTTCCTTTTTATCAAGAAAACGAAATTTTCATGAATACCATTAAAAGAAAGAGATACATGAATGAAAAACCATTACAGTTTAATTTATGTTTAAACGATTAAACAATAAAATTTACGACAAAAATTACCTTTTAGGGGGATGGTATTTCATGGAAAAACGTTTAAACAAATTCTAACTAAGTATTTTTTCCCTATTTTTGTTAAACATATATAAATTAGGTATGTTTAATCGCTTATTCAAAAGTGCCGGATATTTGTTATTTGTTTTGTCGGTACCCTTATTGACTTCCTGTTTTGAAATACTGGAGGAGATAGATATGAACAAAGACGGAAGCGGAAAAATGACGCTGACGGTTAATTTAAGCCAGAGTAAAACCAAGGTGGCATCCATTATGCTTATGGATAGCATAAACGGGCATAAAGTTCCGAGTAAAAAAGAGATTCAACAGAGTATCAATGAGCTGTCTGCAAATCTTAAAAAAATATCGGGAATCAGCAATGTAACTACCACTACGGATTTCAACAATTATATTGCCACTCTCAGTTTTTCCTTTACCAATGTGGAAGCCATTAATCAAGGCACTCAGGAAATTTTAAACATGTATAAGGTCAAAACAGGAGATCTGCCTGTTTATAGTTTCAATAAGGCTAAGGCGGCTTTCGGATATGAATATAAAGACGGAGGTACCCGTTCTGCCTATGAGAAGCTAAAAAAAGAAGATAGAGAAGTATTGAAAGATGCCACTTATACTAATATTTACCGGTTTCCCGTTTTAATAGAAAAAAGTTCCAATAAGCAGGCAAAAATATCCAAAAGTGGAAAAGCTGTTATGCAGAAAATCAGCATACTCGATTTAATAAACAATCAGGTCAATATATCTAATCAAATACAACTAACCCCATGAAAAAAGCATTACTTTTATCCGGACTATTCTTTATGTCACTTGTGTCGGCTCAGGATCTGGCTTATAAAATACCCAAAGAAGCAAGTGCCGTGGTTTCCGCCAAAGGAGGTGAGTTTCAGAAATATGTTACTTTGGAAGAGTTTAATCGTACCAAGGTGGGGGAAAATCTGTTAGGAGATTTGTTTAAAGACAATAAAGACGAACAGGACATCCGGAATACAGGGATTGATTTTTCTGCGAACGTGTATTATTATAATCACCTGACAGACAGCACTTCCTATCATTGTTTTTGGTTTCCTTTGTCGGATGCCGGTAAACTTGAAGAAATGCTGAAACAACGTTATACATCCAAAATAAGTCAGAGCGGGAATATACGGAAGCTAAGCAAGGATAAAAGTTTATTTCTATGGGACGATAAAAAGTTTTTTGTTGTTTCCGGAGAATTGAATAACCGGTTTTTTGAAGATTCAATAAAATCAGCTCTTTACGGAGTGAAAAATATTAATTATTACGATTATGACTATGCGGTAGCGGTAGATACTTTAGCTTATAGTAAAGATGGGGTAGTAGAAGCAGTGGCAGTAGAGCCAAAAGAAGTAAAAGAAGCAGTGACAGCGGCAGATAATACAGTATACGATTCAGTATCCCCGCCTCCTGTAGATGAAGAATACGATTTTAATTCAGAGGATGATTCGGATGAGGAAACCGTTTCCTCTGATGACTCTGGTTGTGAAAGAAGCTGGTATTCTGAAGAGCGTGTCCGGGATTGTAAAGAACAAAAAAAGAGGAAAAAGGAATTATTAGAAAAATGGATGGAGGAATATGCTTATAAAAACTTTTATAAAAGTACCGGTTCTCCCTCTGTTTTAGATAATCCTCTCTATCAAAGAGCCCAGGATAAAGATGCTGCAGTAACCTATTTTATAGATATGTCTAAATACCTTTCTTATAGTGTCTGGGATATGGCTCGCTATAGTCCGATTTACGCTTTTTCCTATTATTCTTATCCTTATTACTGGTTTTTTCAGAATCTCACTGTTTACGGAACTAAAAATGTGAACGGAAAATTATTTATAAATAAAGACAATATCCGGCTGGCAAATGAGGCAGAAGTGGATAGCCGGGATATGGAAGTGTATAAGGGAATGTATAGCCATAAGCTGAATAAGAAATTCCTCAACTATATAAATCAGGATAAGGTCTATGGTTTTTTCGGTATCTCGATTGATATGGAAAAATATCTGCAGATGTATCCTAAATGGATGTCCTATTATTTTTTAGGAACCAGTCATTCCGAGGAAGCTGATCTGCTGGCCGAATTCGGCTCCATACTTCTTGATGAGAAAGCGGTGGCAAAGGTGATCAAAGGAGATGCTCTGCTTTTGTTCAATGGAGTATCTTCCCGGGAATCTACTTATAAAACTTATGAGTATAATGATGATGATTATACTTCCAAGCAAGTGGAAAAAACCAAAAAAGAGACCCTTCCCGAGTTTTTGTTTATGGGTTCATCGGATGATTATCACTTTATAGAAGCGGTTTTAAAATATGGAGTAAAGAAAGGAAAGGTAGTATTTAAGGATGGAATTTATACTACAAAGGATTCAGACCTCCCCACCGATGTTAGTGTACTTTTTAAAGACGGAATTGTTTTTGCGGGAACTTCTTATGATGAAGTGCATCAAATCCAGACCAATACCTATGTTTCCAAATTAGATAAAAAACAAAAGGATTTTTTATCGAAAAACAATATGACCGCATTTTTTGATCCCGGGAAACTGGTAAACCAGGTTCCTAAGGAAGGGTTTGAGGATATCCAGAATTATATGAAAATACGAAATCTGTTGAACGATATGGGAGCTGTGTATTCAAAATCTACGGGAATTAAAGGAAACTATCTTACAGGGGAAATATTAATGGAAGCTAAAGAAGAGGATGAAAACGGTTTGAAATACTTTCTGAAAATAACGGAAATGTTATCGGATTTTTAGTATAAAAATGAAAAAGTCGTATTACTATTACGGCATAGCAGTAATCCTCCTGTTGCTGCTTGCTTCTTTATGGGGATATTTTCAATATCAGAAGAAACTTTCCTATCAGGCAGGAATTCATCAGAATGCCGATATTCTTATTAAGGCAGATACCTATGAGATAGTGAAAAAGTTCATTTCCCATTCTAAAGAAATGGATTCCCTGAGTGAAAGTATCGATTCGATACACGTTAAAGAGTTGATCAAATCCGTTGAAATTCCGGCCAACATTTTTTTATATACGGTAAAAAATAAGGAAAAGACCACGATTTTCGGAAGTGTTAAGATTACGGATTATTCATTGTTTGAAAAAGCGATAGAAAAGGGGTTTGTTCAAAAGGAGGTGGATTCAAAAATAAAGATGCTTGCCAGTAAAGACCGTCAGTGGACTATTGTTTACACGCAAAATACGGCGGCATTTTCTTATTCCTATTCCCAGGAAAACACCACGGATATTTTATATGACATTATCCGTAAAAATAATATGACTCCGGTGGAAGAAAGTCCGTTCAGGGATATTATGAATAAAAAAGGACAGATTGTTTTTTATGACGGTGTCAATGAGGGGAATATTAATCTGGAGGAGGATAGGATCCGGGGATCTGCTCTGATTGATCCTAAAAAAATCCTAGTTCCCGAAAAGACAGAATCTCCTGATTTCAATAAGGAAAACATTGTTTCTCTCTGGCTTCAGGCAGATATTAAACCGCTGATTCCGAATAAAACCTATACCCTGGATAACTACAAAATCAATACGGATAGCCTTTTGGCTTCTTTTCAAAATGAAATGCAACTGGAAATTACAGAGCCGGTAGTTCAGAAAGATTCCATTATTACCTATGATTTTGATGATAATTTTGAAAAGATCGAGGTGGTCAAGATAAAGCAAACTCTGATACCGGGATTGTCTTTGCAGGTAAAGTCGGAAAACGGATTATATGATTACCTGCGTAAGCAGAAAATCATTATCAATGATGAGGTAAACAGGAAGGTTTTTCCTTTATATCAGCTTTATGCTCTTAAAGGGAAAGGATACCTGTCATTCAGCGCCCGGAAAGATCCGAAGTTCACCCCTAAAGAGAAATCCGACAAGGTTTTTTATACCAGGGTAAACTTTGACAAAATGAGGAAGCAGAAGGAATTTTCGTTTTTATATCCTTATATCACTTCTTTCAGAACATTGGAAGCGAATGCCCGTAAAGCGGATAACAAAATACAATTGGATTTTGATCTGGAATTTACCTCCGGCCAAAACCCGGTTTTGTCTTTGCTGAAACGGATAAATCAAAAAAAATCCGGTAAGGCATTATAATTGCTATAGGTACTATATAAAAGTAAATATTAATATGAAAAAAGTAATTGTAATAGTATTGTTATTTTTAGGCTGGCAGGGAATATCTGCTCAGACTATATTTAAAAATATAGAAAATTTCACTGTAGTAAAGGCGTTTGATAAAATTCAGGTGGAATTGATTCCCGCTTCGGAAGCCAAAGTGGAAGTTTCGGGAACAGGAAAAGAAAATGTACAGGTAATCAGTAAGGGAGGTGAACTGAAGATTCGGATGACGACCGATAAATCCTTGACAGGCGGTTCCATAAAGGCTAAGGTTTATTATAAGGAATTAAGCAGTGTTCAGGCAAGCGAAGGATCAGTGGTAACAGGCACAGCCAAAATCGACACCGGATTATTGTTTTTAAACGCAAAAGAAGGTGCTAAGGTAGATGTGGAAGTGGATGTGAAGAAAATAACCGCCCGGGTTAATTCAGGGGGAGAAATTACGGTTTCCGGTGAAGCAAAAGAACAGGATATAGTAATTACCTCAGGAGGAAAATACAATGCGAAAGAAGTGGAATCAGAAACGGTGGCAGTAGCTATAAATGCAGGGGGAAATGCAGTAATTAACGCTTCAGGAACGGTAAGTGCAAAAACAAGGGCAGGAGGTGTCATTGATATTTATGGAGATCCGGAAGTAACTCCTCAGACTATAGCCGGAGGTAAGATTAATATCCATTAATAGTAGATATAAGGAGTAAGAGGTAAGATATAAGGGTAATCTAAAATATTAAACTTTTTTGTTTAATCGTTTAAACAAAGAAATTGAATTTCAAAAATTACTGGTTTTTCTGACGCATTTGCTCAGAGACCGAATTAGAAAACGGTTTATTTAACCCTATTTTATTAGTAATAATATATCAGGTAATTGTATCGGACTTACGTTAATTTCATGCCTCTTCAGATTAATCGGCAGATAGAATCATTGGCATATTAAACAATTAACACATCAGTTACTCAAAATTAAGGGATTTCCGTACTCTGTGGAGAGTGCTGACAGCGACTTTTCTTGTCTTTTCCTCGCCTTCTTTCAGTATTTTTTCCAGAATGTCCAGATTATCCATATAGTAATTATATTTCTCTCTGGCTTCGCCGAATTCCCGTAATAAGACTTCGAGCAGTTCTTTTTTAGCCTGACCATATCCATATCCCCCATTCAGGTAATTATTTCTCATAATTTCCGTTTCTTCGGGAGTCGCTACCAATCGGTAGATGGCAAAGGCATTGCATTTGTCCGGGTCTTTGGGCTCTTCCAATGGAGTAGAGTCCGTAACAATAGACATAATTTGTTTTTTGAGTACTTTTTCAGGGGCGAAAATCTGTATGGTATTTCCTCTGGACTTACTCATTTTATTTCCGTCCGTTCCGGGAACATACATGGTATTTTCCTGTATTTTGGCTTCCGGAAGGACTAAAACCTCTCCGTGAGTGTGATTGAATTTCTGGGCTACATCCCGGGTCATCTCTAAGTGTTGTAGCTGGTCTTTTCCTACCGGAACTACATGAGCATCGTACAGAAGAATGTCAGCAGCCATCAGCATAGGGTAAGTAAATAATCCGGCATTGACGTCTTCCAGCCGGTCGGCTTTATCTTTAAATCCATGAGCCAGGGCTAAACGGCTGTAAGGAAAATAACACAACAGATACCAGGTAAGCTCGGTAACTTCAGGAATATCGGACTGACGGTAAAAATAGGTTTTAGAGGGGTCTAATCCGCAGGCGAGCCAGGTAGCGGCTATTTCATAGGTATTTTGTTTGAGTTCCCGGGAATCTTTGATCTGTGTCATGGAGTGCAGATTGGCAATAAAGAAAAAAGATTCATTATTGGGCTCTTTGCTCAATCGGATAGCGGGTATAATAGCCCCTAAAAGATTTCCTAAATGAGGGGTGCCTGTACTTTGGATTCCTGTTAAAACTCTCATGTTTCTATATTAATGACTGAATAATCGAATAATTGAATGACAGAATTGACTTTATATTTTGTTATTTAAACCAATCTTTTGGGAATGCTTTGGGTTTTAAAAAGTAAACAAAAATGGAAAATACAGCTCCGATAGTAATAGAAGAATCGGCAACGTTAAAGATATAGTTGAAAAACTGTATTCTTTTACCTCCCCAGAAAGGAACCCAGTCAGGTAAGTAGGTGTCTATTAAGGGGAAATGAAACATATCTACCACACAGCCTCCGAAAAGAGGAGCGTATCCTTTGAAATTCAATTGGGATATTCCCGGATATTCATCCCAGACTTTATGAACCTGGTCATAGGTAGTCCCTGAATTAAACATAACTCCGTAAAATATACTATCAATCAGGTTTCCGATGGCTCCGGCAAAAATCAGTCCGGCCGGAATAATAAACAGCCAGGAAGTGGCTTCCTTCACCCATTTATTAATATAGTAAAACATAAACCCGATTAACACCAGTCGTAATAAACTAAGCCCGATTTTTCCGGTAAAACCTCCTAATTGAAATCCATAAGCCATCCCCGGATTTTCGACATAGGTCAGATAAAACCAATCAAAGACCTTTACCCCTCCATGCAGGGGGAAATGTGTTTTTATATAAATTTTAGAAGCCTGATCAATCAATAGGATAATGAAAGTAATCCATAAGACTTTTTTCATTCCTAATACTGCTTGTTTTTAGCTTCAATGCTTAGGGTCGCATGAGGAACCGCTTTCAATCGTTCTTTCCCGATTAGCTTTCCGGTTACCCGGCATATACCGTAAGTTTTGTTTTCAATCCGTATCAGGGCATTCCTTAAATCCCGGATGAATTTTTCCTGACGGGCAGCCAGCTGGGCATTGCTTTCTTTGCTCATGGTTTCCGAGCCTTCTTCAAATGCTTTAAAAGTTGGAGAAGTATCATCGGTTCCGTTGTTCAAATCATTTACAAAGGCCTCTTTAAGCATAGCTAAATCATTTTCGGCTTTTTCTATTTTGTCTAAGATGAGAACTTTGAATTCCTCAAGCTCTTCATCAGAATATCTTAATCTGTCTTCTGCCATAACATTACACTTTTGTTAACACCACATTTATTTTTATTTCATCAATATCTAACTCAGTTCCGTTCAAAATATTGTCTGTAAAGACCAAACTTTGAGTTAAAGTTTCCGAGCAAATATATTCATTATTTTCTTTTACTGCTTTTTTTATCTCTTCATTGGATTGAATTTCCAGGGAGATACGATCCGTAACTTCCAGTCCGTTATCCTTTCTCAGGTTTTGGATGCGGTTTACCAGCTCTCTTGCAATCCCTTCGGATTTCAATTCCGGAGTGAGAGTAATATCCAGAGCTACCGTTAAATTCCCGTCAGAGGCAACCAGCCATCCGGTGATGTCCTGGGTGCGGATTTCAATATCTTCCAGAGTCAGTTCATATCCCTGAATAGTTACTTTTCCGTTTTCTTCCAGTTCCCGGATTTGCTCAGGAGAGAAATCCTGTAATTCCTGAGAAACCGATTTTATATCTTTTCCCAATTTCGGACCTAAGGTCTTGAAATTCGGTTTTACAGCTTTAACAATCAGGTCGGAGGCTTCTTTGTCATTCAATAGCTGTACCTCTTTTACGTTTACTTCCTGTTTGATATTCGGAATGATCGCTTCCAGATTGTTTCTGTGGGCTTCATTCAGTACAGGAATCATAACCTTTTGTAAAGGCTGGCGTACTTTGATATTTTCTTTTTTTCTCAGGGAGAATACCATGCTGGTAATCTGTTGTGCCAGATGAGTTCTTTCCAGTAAGACCTGATTTATATGTTTTTCTTCTTTTACCGGGAAATAAGCTAAATGTACCGATGTAAAAGGTTCTTTTTGAGTAATTGTATTCAAATCCTGATATAACCGGTCTGAAAAGAAAGGGGCTGCCGGAGACATCAGTTTGGCTACGGTAGTCAGACATTGATAAAGTGTCTGATAAGCCGAAATTTTATCATGGGAATATTCCCCTTTCCAGAAACGTCTGCGGGATAAACGAACATACCAGTTGCTCAGATTGTCGATAACAAAGGTATTGATAGCCCGCAAAGCTTTGGTGGGCTCGTAATCCGTATAAGAGGAGTCTGTTTCTTCTATCAGGAGATTAAGCTCGGATAAAATCCACTGATCCAGTTCGTTTCTCTGTTCAAAAGGAATATCTTCTTCTTGGTAGGTAAATCCGTCCACATTGGCATATAGGGCAAAGAAGGAGTAAGTATTGTACAACGTTCCGAAGATTTTACGACGTACTTCATCGATTCCTTCCAGGTCGAATTTCAGATTGTCCCACGGTTGCGCATTAGAGATCATATACCATCGGGTAGCATCCGGGCCATACATAGCCAGGGTTTCAAACGGCTCCACCGCATTTCCCTTGCTTTTGGACATTTTGTTTCCGTTTTTATCTAAAACCAGTCCGTTGGAAACGACATTTTTATAGGCTACGCTGTCAAATACCATAGTTCCGATAGCATGCAGGGTATAAAACCATCCCCGTGTCTGATCCACCCCTTCGGCGATAAAGTCGGCAGGATAAGAAATACGGTTGTCGATCAGTTCTTTGTTCTCAAAAGGGTAATGCCATTGAGCATACGGCATGGAACCGGAATCAAACCAGACATCGATCAGGTCGGATTCTCGTTTCATCGGTTTTCCGCTTTCGGAGACTAAAATAATCTGATCTACGATATTCTTATGTAAATCTATTTTGCTGTAATTTTCTTCTGAAAAATCTTCCGTTATAAATCCTTCAAAAATGTTTTTATGCATAAATCCGGTCTTCACGGATTTTTCCATTTCTTCCATCAGCTCTTTGAGGGAGCCGATCACGATTTCTTCTTTGGCATCTTCGGTTCTCCATATCGGAAGAGGGATTCCCCAGTACCGGGAACGGGAAAGATTCCAGTCGTTGGCATTTTCCAACCAGTTTCCGAAACGTCCTTCTCCGGTTGCTTTAGGTTTCCAGTTGATGGATCTGTTTAGTTCCGCCATCCGCTCGCGAACCTGGGTGATTTTGATAAACCAGGAATCTAGCGGATAATACAATACCGGTTTGTCTGTTCTCCAACAATGCGGATAGTTGTGGGTATATTTTTCTACCTTAAAGGCTTTGTTTTCCGTTTTCAGATGGATGGCGATTTCCACGTCAATGGAACGTTCCGGTGTTTCTCCATCGTTGTAGTATTCGTTTCGGACATATTTTCCACCAAAAGGCTGTGGTAAGTTGTCTATATATTTTCCCTGTAAATTTACCAGAGGAACCGGATTTCCGTTTTCATCCAGAATAAGCATAGGGGGAACTCCGTGTTCTTTGGCAACTTTGGCATCATCAGCACCAAAAGTAGGAGCCGTGTGAACGATTCCCGTACCGTCCTCAGTAGTAACAAAATCTCCGTCAATAACTACAAAGGCTTTGTCCGGATTTTCGTAGGGTAAAGTCCAGGGTAATAATTGTTCGTATTTGATTCCTACCAACTCTTTTCCTTTGAATTGGGCAAGGATATGATAAGGTACTTTTTTGTTTTCCGGTTTAAAATCTTCAAAATCTTTTTCAGATTCGGCAGGGGCAAATTTCCCGCTTAATTGTTTTCCGATCAGTTCTTTGGCAAGAATTACATGAATCGGTTCAAAAGTATATTGATTGAAAGTTTTAACCAGAACATATTCAATATTGGCTCCAACGGTTAAGGCTGTGTTGGAAGACAATGTCCACGGAGTAGTCGTCCAGGCAAGGAAATAGACATCTCCTTCCACATTATTGAATAAACCGGTACTTTCTTTTTTGGCTTTGAACTGGGCTACGATAGTAGTGTCGGTAATATCTTTATAAGCTCCCGGCAGGCTCAGTTCGTGGGAAGAAAGTCCTGTTCCGGCCTTAGGTGAATAAGGCTGAATAGTATATCCTTTATACAGCAGATTTTTGTTGTAGATCTGCTTAAGCAACCACCATACGCTTTCCATATATTTGGGCTCATAAGTGATGTACGGATGTTCCAGATCCACCCAATATCCGATTTTTTCGGTAAGTTCGTACCAGGCTCCAGTGTATCGCATTACGGCTTCCCGGCAGGCTTTGTTGTATTCTTCTACGGTTATTTTCTTCCCGATGTCTTCTTTGGTAATGCCTAATTCTTTTTCCACTCCCAGTTCCACAGGAAGTCCGTGAGTGTCCCATCCGGCTTTCCGGTTTACCTGTTTTCCTTTTAAGGTCTGATACCGGCAGAAAATATCTTTGATAGTCCGGGCCATTACATGGTGAATACCCGGCATTCCGTTGGCGGAAGGAGGGCCTTCAAAAAAAACGTATTGAGGTTTTCCTTCCCGGGATTTTATGCTTTCCTGAAAGATATTATTTTCTTTCCAGAAGGCTAAAATTTCATCTGCAAATTTGTTTAGATCTAATCCTTTATATTCTCGAAATCTACTGCTCATTTTGTTTTCAGACCAGGGGTAAAAAATTAAGTTGCAAATATATAAAAAAATGTGGAGTTATTATCTATAATAATAGAGTAACTGAATAACTGAATGACAGAATTGTGAAATGTGCCGATAGTTTAAAATTTTAGATTAACGATTGTTGATTTACAAATTACTAATGTGCCAATTGTTTGTCCTTTCGAAGAATGAGAAATCTCTCTAAATTAGAATTACGATTTATGATTTTCTCACTTCGTACTTAAATGGATTCTTCACTTCGCTAACGCTCTGTTCAGAATGACAGAATAACGGAATAACTGAATGATTGAGTAACCATTGTCATTTCAAGGAACGAGAAATCCCTCTAAAAGCTATTAGCTAATGGCTATCAGCTGTTAACAGAAATTCTTCACTCCGCTGTGCTTTATTCAGAAAGACACAGCTTCACCACTCTCTGAAGGAGGGATTTCTTCCTTTGTCCGGGGGATTATGTTTTATATTTCCTTTTTCGGATTGTTTATCACCAATTCGGAGATATACCAAAAATTTTTTAATTTTATTGGGTGTTGTTTGGATAAATGTTATCACCCCACTATTTCACAGTTTAGCTTGAAATAACTCTAAATATTTAGCCATTGGATATGTTTTAATGTCAAAATCTTTACTAAAATCATACAATGATATTATGTTATCATTTACTAATTTATATAATTCTATTCTAACATTATCTTTATTCAATCCCATTTCTTTGAATGCTGGGTGTGTTTCAATATATTCTAAAAATTTATCTAAAGTAAACTTTACATTAAATTCATTTAAAGGTGCTGAGTCATATTCACAAATAATAGTATCTTTCTCCAATCTGCAACCAGCGCCATGATAACTATATTTATAATTATTAATTACACCTTGTTTATCAAAAATGTTTTGTTGAGCAGTCCCCCAAAGACTAATATTTTTTTCAATATTATATTTTTCTCTCATAAGAGATTCATAATTATCAATAAAAATAAGATAGCTCTTTACTATTTTCTTCATTAAAAACAAATATAGTTTAATGTAATTTTTTGTATTCTTCTACTCTCTCATGCCAAAGCTCGATCTGTTTCTCCTTTCTATTTTGAGAACAGCTACAAAAGACGGTAAAAGAAAATAGTAAAAAAGTAATGAACTTAATTATTGCTATAACCATCTAAAATATTTTTCTTTAGACGTTAATAACGTTGGTTACTGTATAATCTTTTCCAGTTGGGATATGTTTTTGGAAATATCTTCACTGGTAAGTTTATAATTAACCAAATCTCCTGCAATGTATTTGTCGTAAGATGCCATATCAATCAGTCCGTGTCCGGAAAGGTTGAAAAGGATTATCTTCTGTTCTCCGGTTTCCTTGCATTTATTGGCTTCGTTGATAGCGGAAGCAATGGCGTGGTTGGATTCGGGAGCAGGGACAATTCCTTCGGTTTGTGCGAATAAAACTCCGGCTTTAAAAGAATCTAGCTGGTCGATATCCACGGCTTCTATCATTCCGTCTTTTAACAGTTGGGAGGCAATCACTCCTGCTCCGTGATAACGAAGTCCTCCGGCATGAATATTTGCGGGAGCGAAATTATGCCCTAAGGTAAACATGGGTAAAAGAGGGGTGTATCCGGTTTCGTCACCGAAATCGTATTGGAAAACGCCTCGTGTCAGCTTTGGACAGGAAGCAGGTTCTGCTGCGATAAAACGGGTTTTCTTTCCGTTCTGAAGGTTATGTCTTAAAAAAGGGAAGGAAATTCCTCCGAAGTTGGAACCTCCACCAAAACATCCAATTACGATATCCGGATATTCTCCAGCCATTTCCATTTGTTTTTCGGCTTCCAGCCCGATAATGGTCTGATGCAGGGTTACGTGGCTGAGTACGGAACCTAAGGTATATTTGCAGTTGGGAGTGTTCATTGCCAATTCAATGGCTTCTGAAATGGCAGTACCTAAAGAGCCCTGATAGTTAGGGTGATCGGTCAGGATTTTTCGTCCTGCTTTGGTGGACATGGACGGGGACGGGGTAACCTGCGCTCCGAATGTCTGCATAATGGAACGTCTGTAAGGTTTTTGTTCATAACTGATCTTCACCATATAAACGGCCAATTCGAGGTCAAATGCCCGGGCGGCATAAGACAGGGCTGTTCCCCACTGGCCCGCGCCTGTTTCGGTGGTAATGTTGGTTACTCCTTGTTTTTTGCAGTAGTAGGCCTGTGCAATGGCAGAGTTCAGTTTATGGGAACCTACGGGACTGACGCTTTCATTTTTGAAGTAAATGTGAGCAGGAGTATCCAGGGCTTTTTCCAATCCGTAAGCCCGTACCAAAGGGGTACACCGGTAATTTTTGTACAGATTCCGGACTTCATCGGGAATGTCAATCCAGGCATCGGTGGTGTTGAGTTCCTGCTGTGCCAGCTCTTCAGCGAAAATCGGGTAGAGGTCTTCCGGTTTCAGAGCCTCTTTAGTTCCGGGGTGAAGTATGGGCAGGGGTTTATTGGGCATTTCAGCCTGTATATTGTACCATTGGGCAGGGATTTCCGATTCTTCTAAAAGAAATTTTTTTCTTTTTGAGTCCATAAGTTTTTCTCTTTT
>JAVBRH010000040.1:0-8466 GCA_031548225.1 Apibacter sp. | reverse complement strand
ATATGTATGTGAGCTGAAATATGACGGGCTTTCCATAAGTCTTTTGTATGAGAATGGAAGCCTGAAACAGGCAGTAACGAGGGGAGACGGTTTTCAGGGAGATGAGGTTACCAATAATGTAAGAACCATCCGTTCGGTTCCTTTGGAATTATCGGGAAAATATCCGCAGCGGTTTTTTATCCGGGGGGAAATCATTATGCCTAAAAAATCATTGGAGAAACTGAATGAAGAAAGAATAAAAGAAGGACTGGAACCTTATGCCAATCCCAGGAATACGGCAAGCGGAAGTTTAAAGCTTCAGGATAACTCAGAAGTAGCCAAAAGAGGATTGGATTGTTATCTCTACTATGTTATCACGGATGATGTGGAATATTCCACTCAATGGGATTGCCTTCAGCATGCAAAAGAAATGGGTTTCAAGATAGGAAATACTTCCAAACTTTGTTCAAATCTGGATGAAGTATATCAATTTATTGAATACTGGAATACGGAACGATATCATCTTCCTTTTGAAATCGACGGGGTAGTGGTAAAAGTAAATTCCGTAGCAGAACAGGAAGAATTGGGATATACGGCTAAATCTCCACGATGGGCAATTGCTTATAAATTTAAGGCAGAAAAGGTAGAAACTCAGTTGTTGAGCATTGACTATCAGGTAGGAAGAACGGGAGCTATAACTCCGGTGGCTAACCTGAAACCGGTGCTTCTGGCAGGAACAACCGTGAAACGGGCTTCTCTGCATAATGAGGATTTTATTACCAATCTGGATTTGCGTATTAATGACCTGGTTTTTGTAGAAAAAGGAGGAGAAATTATTCCCAAGATTGTAGACATCAGTTACGATAAAAGAGAGCCGGGAACGGTAAAGGTGGAATTTATTAAAGAATGTCCGGCCTGTGGAACTCCATTAATCCGTAAAGAAGGGGAAGCAGCCCATTTTTGCCCGAATGAGGAAAGCTGTCCGCCTCAGGTAGCAGGAAGACTGGAACATTTTGTTTCCCGGAAAGCAATGAATATTGACAGCGTAGGTGCGGAAACGGTACTCATGCTGCATGAGAAAGGATTGATTAATGATATTTCGGATTTTTACAAGTTAGAGAAAGAACAATTAATTCATCTCGATCGGATGGCGGATAAATCTGCCCAGAATATGATTGACGGTATTGAAAAATCCAAAGAGATACCCTTTGATAAAGTATTGTATGCCATAGGAATCCGACATGTAGGGGAAACTATGGCGAAAAAACTGGCAAAGAAATTCAAGTCCATTGATAAATTAAGGGAAGCCTCATTAGAGGATTTAGTTAACACAGAAGACGTTGGGGAGAAAATAGCCTTAAGCATTCAGGAATATTTTCAGAAGCCGGAACATATGGAAATAATCCAACGGTTAAAAGAAGCCGGACTTCAATTTGAAATGGAAAATACCCAGACTGCCATATCGGATGTGCTACAGGGAAAAACCTTTCTATTTACAGGGAAATTAACGGCATTTACCCGGGAACAGGCCGAAGAAATGGTGGAACAATACGGCGGAAAAAATATATCCGCAGTAAGTAAAAACCTGAATTATCTGGTAGTAGGAGAAAAAGCAGGATCTAAACTGAAAAAAGCCCAGGAATTAGGGACTGTGATAATCCTGGACGAGTATCAGTTCCTGGATCTAATCAGGGTTTGAGCAAATGAGACAATGTGCAAATATGCCAATTAGCAAATTGAACGCAAGCATGTCATTCAGAGCAGAGCGAAGAATCTCAGCTATCAGCTAAAGCTTTTTCCTCTCGTTTTTCTGATGCATTTGCTCAGAGGCCGGATTAAATTATTTCGTATGCCGCTCTTTTAATACGGCTTCTATATCTTCCAGTTTAAAACCTTTTGCCTTTAATAAAATCAAATAGTGGTAAAGCAGATCCGCAGCCTCGTTTTTAAATAAGTTTTCATCATTGTCTTTAGCTTCTATTACCACTTCTACCGCTTCTTCCCCCACTTTCTGGGCTACTTTGTTAATACCCTTTTGAAATAATTTATAGGTATAGGAACCTTCGGTCTTTTCATCAATGCGTGTTTGGATCACTTTTTGCAATTCATAAACAAACCCTTGTGTTTCCTGTTCTCCAAAACAGGAATAGCTACCGGTATGGCAGGTCGGCCCTTCCGGAGTAACCTTAATTAACAACGTGTCATTATCGCAATCTATGTGGATATCTTTTACCCAAAGATAATTTTTCGAGGTTTCTCCTTTAGTCCATAACCGGTTTTTGCTTCGGCTGAAAAAGGTAACTTTTCCTTCTTTCCGGGTTTTTTCCAGGGCTTCAGCATTCATATAGCCCAGCATTAGTATTTGTAAGGTTGTTACATCCTGTATGATAACCGGAACCAATCCGTTGTTTTTATTAAAGTCTATTTCCATCGTATAGGTATGTTATGGTTGATTAAATACTGTTTAAGTTCGGGAATGGGAATTTCATTAAAATGAAAAATACTGGCAGCTAAAGCAGCAGAAGCCTGAGTTTGGGTAAACACATCTACAAAATGCTCCTTAGTTCCCGCTCCGCCTGAGGCAATTACCGGAATATTAACCAATTCGGCAACCTGACCGGTAATATCCAGAGCAAATCCATTTTTAGTTCCATCATTATTCATGGAAGTCAGAAGAATTTCTCCGGCTCCCAATCCTTCCACCTGTTTGGCCCATTCTAAAGTTACAATAGGAGTAGGAGTACGTCCTCCGTGAGTGTAAACTTTCCAGCCGTCTTCTTCTTTTTTAGTGTCAATGGCGACCACTACACACTGACTTCCAAATTGAGACGCAATTTCGGAGATGAGTTCTGGTCTTTTTACAGCGGAAGAATTAACGCTTACCTTATCTGCTCCGGCCTTAATCAATGCAGAAACATCGCTTACTGAACTAATTCCTCCTCCTACGGTAAACGGAATATTGATTTCCTGAGCGATTCGTTCCACCAAATCGATTAAGGTTTTCCGGTTTTCAATGGTAGCTGTAATATCCAGGAATACCAGTTCATCGGCTCCCTGTTCTACATAAGCCTTAGCTAATTCCACCGGATCTCCGGCATCGATCAGGCTTACAAAATTAACTCCTTTCACAGTACGTCCGTTCTTTATATCCAGACAAGGGATGATACGCTTCTTTAAGTTAGAAGTTAGAAGTACGAAGTTAGAATCTTGAGTATTCATTTTTATTATTTTTGACTTTATTGATAGTTGAAACGATAATTTTTAAAATCTCTTCCCCTTCCTGATGTAATGGAATGGTCTGAGGTTTTAGCTCCACATTAATTTCTGTTAATATTTCAAGAAAATATAAACATTCATCACATTCTTCTTCCACTATTTTTAATTTATGTATAAAATCCCGGGTAGATTTCGCTCTTTTTGCGGCACGATAGTTTGCACCTACAGACATCCCTGCTCTGGTTAATTGATTGTTAATAGCAATGAAGGGATATTTATTAGGAAATATTTCCAATAATTTTAGAATCGAAATTGCAAATTGTTGGGTTCTTATTTTCAGGTCGAATTCTTTCATTACATTTTTAATTTCATATTTTTCTGACTTCAAACTTCTGACTTTGTACTTTTTTCTAACTTCGTACTTCTAACTTCTAACTTTATATAGTTCTTTCAAATCAATTTTCCCTTCATAAATCGCTTTTCCAACAATAGCACCTTCACATCCGATTTCTTTCAGCAAATGTAAATCTTCTATAGAAGATACTCCACCGCTGGCGATCAGTTTTATCTTTGTTTTTTCCAGGATTTCTTTGTATAAATCATTGGAAGTTCCTTCCAGCATTCCGTCTTTGGAAATATCCGTACAAATTACGTATTTCACTCCTTTCTTTTCATATTCCTGAATGAAATCGATTACATCTAAAGAGGAAGATTCCAACCAGCCGTGAGTGGCAATCATCCGGTTATTGCAATCCGCTCCTAAAATAATTTTTTCACTTCCGTATTGTTGTAACCAGGATTGAAAAATCTCCGGATTTTTCACAGCAATACTTCCTCCGGTTACTTGATTCGCCCCGTTTTCAAAGGCAATCCGTATATCTTCGTCACTTTTTAATCCGCCTCCGAAATCGATTTTTAGATTAGTCTGGGAAGCTATTTTATGTAAGGTTTTATGGTTGATAATCCGGCTGGATTTTGCTCCGTCCAGATCCACCAGATGTAAATACTGCAATCCGGCATCTTCAAATTCTTTGGCTGCATCCAACGGATCTTCCCGGTAGATTTTTTCTGTACTGTAATCGCCTTTGGTTAGGCGTACACATTTTCCGTTTATAATATCAATGGCGGGGATAATTCTCATTTTTAATTTAGATTTTAGATTTTTAAAGCTGTTAGCTATCAGCCATTGGCTATTAGCTCTTTTTGTATTTTACTTCTTACATTGGCACATTAACTAATTAAGATAAAGTTTCTCAATATCTGCTCTCCCACATCTGCGGATTTCTCCGGGTGAAACTGAGTAGCATAGAAATTATCTTTTTGCAACGCAGCACTGAATGGTAATAAATAATCGCAGGTAGCGGTAGTTTCTTCACACAGATCCACATAATAGCTATGTACAAAATATACATCATCTTTTTCCTGAATCCATGGGAATAACTCTCCTTTTAAGTTGTAAATACTATTCCAACCCATATGAGGAACGATTCCTTTGGGAGGAAATTTCCGTACTTCTACATCAAAAATATTTAGACATTGAGTATCTCCTTCCTGCGAGTGCTTACACATCAGTTGCTGCCCCAGGCAAATTCCTAAAAACGGTTGAGTTAAGGATTTGATAAAAACGTCCAGTCCTCTTTCCCGGAGATAAGCCATAGCACTTCCTGCTTCACCCACTCCGGGGAAAATAACTTTGTCCGCTTTTCGGATCAATTCCTGATCTTCCGTTACTATAGATTCAACCTCAAGCCGGGATAAGGCATTTTGTACTGATTTTATATTTCCTGCGTTGTATTGTATAATGGCGATCATGGGTTAGTTATAAGGTATAAGAGGTAAGATATAAGGTTTTTTGTAATTTTATATTTTTCATTTTGTAACTTAAGATTTAGTTTTTAAAAATTTTTCATAACCATTGATCAATTTTCCGATTTCTTCTGCTTTTTCAAATAGGTGTTTATATTTTTCTTCGTTTATGTAATTCAAATCTTTGGATAAAATCAAATAATATTTAACTTCTTCAAGAGAACTTTCTGCGATATTAATAAAACTTGCCTGATGCGGAATGGTTTTCTTTTTCCTTCCTTCAACAATGTTTGCAGGAACAGAAATAACAGCCCGTCTGATTTGGCTAATTAAACCAAATAATTCATCTTTTGGAAAGGATTTTGTGACTTCATATACTTCCAAGACAAAATGATGTGCTTTTTGCCATACAATCAAGTCCTGAAAAGTATTTGTATTATTTATTTTCATATGGTACATTACCCTTATATCTTGTTCCTTATCTCTGAACTAACGGCTTTCTTTTTGAAAAGTATTTGTGTTGTTTGTTTTCATGTCAACCTTATATCTTACTCCTTATCCCTGAACTAACGGCTTTCTTCTTGAAAAGTATTTGTGTTGTTTGTTTTCATGTCAACCTTATATCTTACTCCTTATCCCTTATATCTGACTAAAGGCTTCCTTTCGTACTCGGTATAGCAAAATTATCATCGGTTTGTTTTACGGCCATTTTTATAGCTTTGGCAAAGGCTTTGAAAATAGCTTCTATTTTATGATGTTCGTTTTGTCCTTCCGCTTTGATATTGAGGTTACATTTAGCATTGTCGCTGAATGATTTGAAGAAATGATAGAACATTTCTGTAGGGAGTTCTCCTACCTTTTCCCGTTTAAATTCAGCATCCCATACGATCCAGGGGCGTCCGCCGAAATCAATGCCCACTTGGGCTAAGCAATCGTCCATAGGTAATAGAAAACCATAACGTTCAATTCCTTTCTTGCTTCCCAATGCCTTTAATACGGCCTCTCCCAAAGCAATTCCCGTATCTTCGATTGTGTGGTGTTCATCTATATGCAAATCTCCCTGAACGGTGATAAACAAATCCATATTTCCATGTTTGGCGATTTGTTCCAACATATGGTCGTAAAATCCTAATCCGGTATGGATAGAGCTTTTCCCCGAGCCATCCAGATTGATTTCTACGGAAATTTTAGTTTCGTTGGTATTCCGGATCACAGTTGCTTTCCGGGGTTGTTTTTTAAGATATTGATAGATTTCCGCCCAGTTTTGAGTGGATAAAGCAACTCCGGTTTCTTTTTCATTCCCCATGTAAATGGACTGAGCTCTCAGATTTTTGGCAAGCTGAATATCCGTTGTCCGGTCTCCGATCACATAAGAATTGGCTAAATCGTAATTTCCTTTTATATAGTGGGTAAGCATTCCCGTTCCCGGTTTTCGGGTAGAAAGATTATCCTGTTCAAAACTTCGGTCGACAAGAATTTCTGAAAAAACGATTCCCTCATTTTGGAAAGCCTGAATAATTTTATTTTGGGCAGGCCAGAAGGTTTCCTCAGGAAATGAATCCGTACCTAAGCCGTCCTGATTGGTAACCATAACGAGTTCGTAGTCCATTTCCCGGGCAATTTTTGACAGGTTTTGAAAAACTCCCGGATAAAACTCCAGCTTTTCCAAACTGTCCAGCTGAAGATCCACCGGTGGTTCTATTACCAGAGTTCCGTCCCGGTCTATAAAAAGCACTTATTTCATGCGAGTTCTTTTAGTAGTTGAATAAGTTTTTGATTCTCTTCCGGAGTTCCGATGGTAATCCGTAAACAATTTTTAATTTTTGTCGATTGATTGCGAACGATGATATTTTTTTGCAATAATCTGGTAAACATATTCCCGGCATCTGAAAATTCCACCAGAAAAAAATTGGCATCCGAAGGATAAATTTTGGTAATCATAGGAAGTTTTTCCAGTTCCTGACGCATTTTTTCCTTTTCGGAAAGGATAATCGCTTTTCTTTCTTCAAATTCATCCGGTCGGCTCAGGGCATCCAATGCTGCCTTTTGATTTATAACACTGATATTATAAGGATGTTTCACCTTATTTAGCAGTTTAATAATTTCCACATCGGCATACGCCATTCCAATCCGCACTCCGGCAATTCCCCGGGCTTTACTCATGGTTTGGAAAATAACCATATTAGGATACTCCTTGATTTTATCTATATAGGATTTCTGGTCGGTAAACTCTATATAAGCCTCATCGATAACAACAATTCCATTAAAGTTACTGAGAATAAAATCAATATCCTTCAGGTTGATATTATTTCCGGTCGGATTATTGGGTGTACAGATCACTATTACCTTTAGATTTTCATCGGAAAAATATTTTTTTGCTTCTTCTATATTGATCTGGAAGTCGTTTGTAAGAGAAATATCTATGATTTCCACTTCATTGAGTTCCGCTGCCACCTGATACATTCCAAAGGTAGGATTGAAGATCATCGCTTTATCTTTTCCCGGGTTACAGAATATCCGGTAAATGTGGTCAATAATTTCATCGCTTCCATTTCCTATGAAAATATTTTCAGTAGAAACATTTTTTATCTGGCTTATTTTTTGTTTTAAAGTTCTCTGGTAAGGATCGGGATAACGGTTGTTTTCTCCGAAAGGGTTTTCATTGGCATCAAGGAAAATTCCTTCTATTCCTCCAGATTCATCCCTTGCACTGGAATAAGGCTGCATAGCAAGGATATTAGGGCGTACAAGTTTTGTTATATTTATGGTTGATTTCATTATTTTGTTATTTTTTCTACTTCCACTAATTCTCTAAATCTATTTTTTAATTTTTCTACAGTTTTAGGTATTTCCTTTCTAACTGTTTCAGACAATTCTTCTAATTCTTGTCTTTTTATCTCAGTGTCATGTTCTGTAAAATTGTTTTGATAAAAATCATATGTGAGGAAACTCTTTTTAAATTCTTCTAATAATATGTTGCAATGATTAATTATTTCATCATTCTTTGAAAAAAATATTTCATTAACTCGATAATATGAAGAAAACTCATTAAAAGAGGTTATTGTTGATTTAAATAATTCAGTTCTCCATTTATAAAAATCTTCTTGGGTTCCAGAATAGATTTTTGTTGTAACTAAAGTATATAAATTGTCTTCTAGTAAAACTAATTTTTCACATAAGTTTTCTATCACTACCAATCTTTTTTCATATAATTTATTTATTCTTTGAAGTTTTGATTCTATATTTTTTAATTTTTGATTCATTTTCCAACCCCAAAAAGCAATGAAACAAGATACAATTATTGATAAATAAGACATAAATTCATCCATTTTATAATGTTTTTAATCTAATACTTACCGCATTTTTATGAGCGTGCAAATGTTCAGCTTCTGCCATTAATTCAATGGTTTTGCCTATGGTTTTCAATCCATCCTTACTCAGTTCCTGAAAGGTGATTTTTTTGAT
>JAVBRH010000193.1:0-4937 GCA_031548225.1 Apibacter sp. | reverse complement strand
GGAATTTTATCACCAGTTCCTCAATTCTCATGTAAAAATCATATCTAATCAGACCTATAATCTATTAAGAATATCCCGGGCGGCTTTAGTTACTTCAGGAACGGCCACTCTGGAAACGGCCTTGTTAAATGTTCCGGAAGTAGTTTGTTATAAAGGAAGCCGGATTTCTTATGAAATAGCAAAACGACTCATTAAACACATTCAATATATTTCGCTGGTTAATCTGATTATGGATCGGCTGGTAGTTACAGAATTGATTCAGAATGATTTGAACTATAACAATCTAAAGAAAGAACTAATCCAGATTCTGAATCCGGAATACGAACAAAAATTAAAAACAGAATATAAGGAACTCCGGCACAAATTGGGAGATTCCGGGGCTTCTTCAAGAACTGCTCAATTAATAGTGCACGAGCTGAAAAGCTAACGGTTTTCTTCGCTAATTTATAATCAATATAAATATGAGAATGATCCGTAAAGACCGCTAAAAATTGTCTTTTATCACTTAAATATTCTTTATTTTTGTGTTCATTCAAATTTTACTGTAAAAAATCTTATAAAATATGGCAACACCGGAATTTAAGTATCAGGCAACCTTTGAACAGGGAAAAGATACTACGGAGTATTATTTATTATCTAAAGACTATGTATCCACTACTACTTTTGAAGGTCAGGAAGTTTTAAAAATACAACCGGAAGGATTGACCCTTCTGGCTCAACATGCCTTTCATAATGTAGAGTTCTTGCTTCGTCCCGAACATCAGCAGCAGGTAGCAAAAATTTTGTCAGATCCTGACGCCAGTGAAAACGATAAATTTGTAGCCCTTACTTTTTTGCGGAATTCTGAAATCTCTGCCAAAGGAGTACTTCCTTTCTGTCAGGATACGGGAACTGCAATTATTATGGGTAAAAAAGGACAAAGAGTATGGACCGGAGGAAATGATGAAGAAGCATTGTCCAAAGGAGTATATAACACCTTTACCAACGATAATCTCCGGTATTCCCAAAACGCTCCTCTTGATATGTATAATGAGGTAAACACGGGAACCAATCTTCCTGCCCAGATTGACTTATATGCAGTAGATGGAGAAGAATATAAATTTTTATTCGTTGCCAAAGGAGGAGGATCTGCTAATAAAACATATTTATATCAGGAAACCAAAGCTTTGCTGACTCCTGAAAAGTTGTTTTCTTTTCTGGTGGATAAAATGAAATCTTTAGGAACTGCGGCCTGTCCGCCTTATCATATTGCATTCGTAATTGGAGGAACTTCTGCGGAAACCAATTTAAAAACCGTAAAACTGGCTTCTACCAAATACTATGACAATCTTGCCACTTCCGGAAATGAAGGAGGACGCGCCTTCAGAGATGTGGAAATGGAGCAGAAATTATTAAATGCCGCCCAGGAATTAGGCTTAGGCGCTCAATTCGGCGGAAAATTCTTTGCACATGATATCCGTGTAATCCGCCTTCCGAGACACGGAGCTTCTTGTCCGGTAGGAATGGGGGTTTCCTGTTCTGCCGACAGAAATATCAAAGCAAAAATTAATAAAGACGGTATATGGCTGGAAAAAATGGAAGACAATCCTGCCCGTTTAATACCTCAGGAATACCAACAGGCAGGAGAAGCCGGAGGAGTTAAGATTAACCTCAACCGACCGATGAAAGAAATTCTGGCGGAACTTTCCCAATATCCGGTTTCCACCCGTTTATCCCTTACAGGAACTATTATCGTGGGAAGAGATATTGCCCATGCTAAACTTCAGGAAAAACTGGACAGAGGAGAAGATCTTCCTCAATATATTAAAGACCATCCGATTTATTATGCCGGCCCGGCGAAAACCCCGACTGGTTATGCCTGCGGATCTATGGGACCGACTACTGCGGGGAGAATGGACTCTTATGTAGATGCTCTCCAATCCCATGGAGGCAGCTTAATCATGATTGCAAAAGGAAACCGTACCCAGCAGGTAACAGATGCCTGCAACAAATACGGAGGTTTCTACCTGGGAAGTATCGGAGGCCCGGCAGCTATTCTCGCTCAAAACAGTATTAAAAGTCTGGAATGTGTAGAATACCCCGAATTGGGAATGGAAGCTATCTGGAAAATTGAGGTAGAAGATTTCCCTTCATTTATTCTGGTAGATGATAAAGGAAATGACTTCTTCCAACAAATCAAAAATAACGGTTGTTCTACCTGTTAATAATCAGTATAAGATAAAAAGAGGGGCTGTCAAAGACAGCCCCTCTTTTTTATGCAAATCCTTTTATAATCAACTTTGAATTGTGAATCCGGTGTTTGGGTTTTGATTTTTCATTTTCAATCATGTCTATCACTGTATCCACTGCACTTCTCGATATTTCATATAAAGGTTTTTTAATGCTGATTACCGGAGTCTTGAAAGTATCGGAAACCGATAATTCATCAAAAGCCAGAATTGATAATTGCCGGGAAGTTTTTATCTCTTCCTTGTTCAGCTTTTTCAATCCGGAAATAGCCAGCTTGTTAGTGGTAAAAAATAAAGCATTTATATGGTCAGGACTGGAAAGCATTTCACTAATTGCCTTATCCGCTTCTTCCTGCATCCGGGTTTCATCAATGTACCAGATATTTTCGGACAATCCGTGTTTTTTTAACGCAGCTCTATATCCGTCCACTCTTTCGTTCAAATGAGTCAGACCGGTTTTACAGGCTAAAATCCCTATGTTTCTTTTTCCGTGCTCAATCAGATATTCTGTTGCCTGGAAAGAAATCCCGTAATTATTAGTCATAATAACCGGAACTTCCATTTCCTTAAAGTATCCGTTAATCAACACTACAGGAGCTCTCATTCTTATCAGTTTTTGAATACTGCTTTTCGATTCCGTTACAGGAATTATAATATAGCCATCGACCATCCGGCTTCGAAGGAGTTCCAAAGATTGTTGCAGATTCTCTGCATTTTCGTCCGAGCTTCCTATAATAACCGCATATCCTTTTTCACGGGCTTCCTGTTCCACCGTTTTTATGATTTGTGAGGTAAAAGGATCGGCAATATCCGGAACTACCAGTGCCAGAGTGTATGTTTTTTTGGATTTGAGGCTTTGAGCTATTTTATTAGGCTGGTAATTTAATTCCTCTGCTACCTGTTGAATCCTTTTTGCGGTTTCTTTATTGATTCTTTCCGTATGACGATTATTTAAGACATAGGAAACCAACGCAGCAGAAACTCCGGCCTTTGCGGCTACTTCTTTTATAGAGGGCCTTTTCATAATCTTTTTGGGTTTCGTTTCCGTAAAATTACAATATTTAATCGTTTAAACACTATTTATCTGAATTAAACAAACAGATACAATTAACTATTTGTTTAAACGATTAAACAAGTCTTAATAAAGGATTTTTATTTTATCGGAAAAATCGGATGAATGGATTTCTCCTTACATTTTTCCGTTTAATTTTCTCAATTAATAAATCAGACTATTCTTTACTAATTTACCTGTTTCTGGAATAGTTACCTTACCACAATAAACCTTAGTTTCTTGGTTCCTGAACTCGTAGATACTATCATATTATAGATTTCCGGTGTCCATCCTGCCACATTAACACGGAAGCCTCCTCTCTGGTTTATTTTCTGTTCCCGGAGCAATAAACCTACGGAATCAAAAATCTTAGAATCGGTAATAAGCACATTCGGGTCTGTGAATACCACATTAAAATCATCATCGGTTACAGGATTAGGAGACAATCTCACGGATAAGGAAGTATCCATTGCCTCAGGATCCTGCCACACATCTGAAGTAGTTAAGGAAGCCCTTCTCGGGGAATTCTGAAGAACTGTTAAAACTCTTGCCTTTTGATCCAGGGTAAACAGGTTCATACAGATATCCTGGGTATAATCCATATAATTTTCCGTCATATCGTTCCCTGGATTTGACGGACAGGAATCATATATGGCGTTGCAGTCATAATTAGGCTCAGAAGCTGCCGGAGTGTCTAGGCAGTAGTCTTTATAACTGTCTGTTGCATCAACTATACACAAGCTGTTATCTCCCCAGATATGTCTCAATCCCAGTGCATGTCCCATCTCATGAGTCAGGGTTCTTCCTTTGTTGTAGATAGTATAATAAGTCCCCGGAGCGGAATCCGCAGAGCCGAATGCCTTCCAGGTAATAACCACTCCGTCGGTATTGGCCGTATAAGGACCGGATAAACCCGGTAATCCGGAACTTTCAGGAAACTGAGCATATCCCAGGGTAGTGGATAAATCCCCGCCAAATTCACATACCCAGATATTGAGGTATTTGTCGGGATCCCATTGAGTCTGCGGTTTCATATAGGTTTCAATATTGTAAGTACTCCACACATATCCTGTTTTAACCACCCGGTCAATTCCATTGGTAGCATGGCCGAAAGGATCTGTCTTTGCCAAGCGGAATTCTATTTCCATGTCCGCTCCTACCGGATTGGTGTTATATCCCGGTGTGCCGAGCATTTTCTGGTAATCCTGATTTAAGACGGTAATCTGTGACTCCACCCTTGCATCGGAAATATTGGCACCTTGTCCTAAAGGAAGCCCACTATGAATGACGTGAACCACCACCGGTATGGTAATAGTAGCACTCGATATTTTTGCTGATTTCAGCAAGGTTTTCATTCTTTTAGCTCTGGGAGCAAGCCATTCTTCAAATTGTTTTTCGGAAGCTCTTGTGCTGTCTTTGCTCTCGAGATATTTTTCATATTCCGTGGAAGCACAGCGAATCAACCCGTTTTCCGGGTTTTTTGAGCGTTCATCTATGGATCTTCCGAATAGTTTATTATTCTGTTTATCCTGACTGTATACTAAAGATCCTGTTAAGAAAATTATTAAAAATAACAATCTTGCATAAATAGTTATTTTTACCTTCATCTAATACAATTTTAAGGGTTAAGATGTTAATGCAAATTTACGATTTAATAT
>JAVBRH010000234.1:0-3686 GCA_031548225.1 Apibacter sp. | reverse complement strand
TATCTGGTGTGTGCATTTCCTACAATGGTCACATTTTCCAGTTCTTTTTCTTTATAAAGAAACGAGAGATTAACATCACTGAGTGTCGTGTCTCCCTCTACAGTAACTATTTTAGTAAATGAGGTATATCCCTCCAGCTCAAAATGCAATTTATACGATTGTCCGTCATTCAGGTTTTCAATAGAAAATATCCCTAATGAATCCGACTCTGTCCGGATAGAAGTTCCTTCTATGGAAATTTTCACCTGATGTAAAGGAACATCTTCATCTGAGACTACTCTACCCTGAATATTTCCGGTTTGGGATAAGCCTAATATAAAAGAGCAGAAGGAAAGTAAAAGAATAAAATATTTTTTCATCTTATTTTTATTTAGATTTATTAAAAATAATGAGCAAATATAGATTTAAAAATCATTCTCACAAAATTTATTTAGACTGATTTTAAATATTGTTTAAATCGCTGAAATTAAGCCTATAGAGATTATTTTAGCCTTATGAAAATATATTTGAGATTTATTAACTGCTTACTGCCAGCGTTCTTTGTGCCTTTGGTAATATTTGCGCAACAGGACAAAAATAATTTCGATAAAAAAGAAGCAGATTTATCAGACAATAATTCAAAAAAAATTACTGAATCTCATAATTTAACTGATTCTATATTGATTAGCAAGATAATAAATGAGGAATTTGAGAAGATTAACAAGAATAAAACGGTTAATGAGATTTTAAAGAAAGATTTAAATTTAAACTTTTGTAAAAATCCCCGAAAATCAGATGTTATTACAAAGAAAATATTAAAAAAAGATTGTAGTAGACAAATAATATCCATGTATCAGAGTAATAATATCGTACTGGTTTATTATATCCATTATGGCATAGGAACACATTCTCATTTAGCCATTTTTAACACTATACCGGATAAAAATTCATATTTTAACTTAGACGTTTGGAACAATATATCTGATATTAAGGACATAAAAGAACTATTAATACTTGGAAGATATACTGATTCATATGATTGGTAATTTAAATACAAGCACCAAAATTTCTTGAAAATTAAGTTAGAAATCTTTCTCATTAAAATTCTCCTATTGGCGGCCTATAAACGATTCGTTATTTAGAATTATTACAAATTTATTTAAAATATGACAAAAATCATGTTCCGTAAAAATTAAATTGTATATTTAGGACGCAAAATAATGTAAAATAATCCGGCATGTTATTTTATAATTTTCTCCGGTTTAATTATTTTATATTCAGATACTTAAGAACAATATAAACCATAAACTAATAATTTAAAACTTATGATTTTCGATTTAGATATGATTAGAGCGGTATATGACCGTTATCAGTCAAGAGTTGAAAAAGCTCGGAAAATAGCTGGGAAACCATTAACTTATTCTGAAAAGATTTTATACTCCCACTTGTTTCAAGGGGATGTAACCGAATCTTTTAAAAGGGGAGAATCTTATGTGGATTTTGCACCGGACCGAGTAGCTATGCAGGATGCCACTGCACAAATGGCTTTACTCCAATTTATGCAGGCCGGAAAAAAGAAAGTAGCTGTACCTTCAACCGTTCATGCGGATCACCTGATTCAGGCAAGAGTGGGTGCTGACAAGGACTTACAGGAAGCTTTAAACAAAAATAATGAAGTATATAATTTCCTGGCATCCGTTTCCAATAAATACGGTATCGGATTTTGGAAACCGGGAGCAGGGATTATACATCAGGTAATACTGGAAAACTATGCCTTCCCTGGAGGAATGATGATCGGAACAGACTCTCATACCGTAAATGCCGGAGGATTAGGAATGGTAGCCATTGGAGTAGGTGGTGCCGATGCAGTGGCTGTAATGGCCGGAATGGCCTGGGAGCTGAAGTTTCCAAAACTAATCGGAATTAAACTAACCGGAAAATTAAGCGGATGGAGCACTCCTAAAGACATTATTCTGGAAGTAGCCGGATTATTAACGGTAAAAGGAGGTACCGGAGCTATTATCGAATATTTCGGAGAAGGAGCAGAAGCTCTTTCCTGTACCGGAAAAGGAACTATCTGTAACATGGGAGCAGAAGTAGGAGCCACTACTTCCATTTTTGCTTACGACGACAGTATGGGCAGATATTTAAGAGGAACCAGCCGTGCGGAAGTAGCTGATATGGCAGACAAATTGAAGGGAGAACTTCGTGCAGATAAAGAAGTTTATGAAAATCCTGAAAAATATTTTGACCAACTAATAGAAATCGACTTAAATACATTAGAACCGCATTTAAACGGACCATTCTCTCCGGATATCGCTACTCCTATTTCCAAAATTAAGGAAGTAGCCGAGAAAAACGGCTGGCCGTTAAAAGTAGAAGTAGGTTTGATCGGTTCTTGTACCAACTCTTCTTATGAAGATATTTCCAGAGCGGCTTCCATAGCAAAACAGGCAGCAGAAAAAGGAATTACCCCTAAAGCAGAATATACCATTACCCCAGGATCCGAACTTGTTCGCTACACAGTGGAAAGAGACGGGTATCTGGCTACCTTTGACAAAATAGGAGGAAAAGTATTTGCCAACGCCTGCGGACCTTGTATCGGACAATGGTCAAGAGAGGGAGCGGAAAAACAAGAGAAAAATACTATTGTACACTCATTCAACCGGAACTTTGCAAAAAGAGCGGACGGAAACCCGAATACCTATGCTTTTGTAGCTTCCCCTGAGTTGGTAACTGCATTAGCTATTGCCGGTGATTTGACTTTCGACCCGAGAAAAGATAAACTTAAAAATGCCAATGGAGAAGAAGTATTATTAGATGAGCCGAAAGGATTCGAGCTTCCTCCAATGGGATTTGATGTAAAAGATGCCGGATATCAGGCTCCTGCAGAAGACGGATCCAATGTGAAAGTGGATGTTGCTCCAACATCAGAACGTTTACAGTTATTGGAAAGTTTCCCGGCCTGGGATGGTAAAAACATTACCGGAGCCCGCTTACTGATTAAAGCGTACGGAAAATGTACCACAGACCACATTTCCATGGCTGGCCCTTGGTTACGTTTCCGGGGACATCTGGACAATATTGCCAATAATACCCTTATAGGAGCAGTGAATGCTTTCAATATGGAAACCAACAAGGTGAAGAATGAAACTAACGGAGAGTATTTGCCTGTACCGGACTCTGCAAGAAAATACAAAGCAGCAGGAATTCCTACCATTGTAGTTGGAGACCAAAATTACGGAGAAGGTTCTTCCCGTGAACATGCAGCTATGCAACCACGCCATTTGGGAGTTCGGGCAGTATTGGTAAAATCTTTCGCCAGAATCCATGAAACCAACCTGAAAAAACAGGGAATGCTGGCTCTTACTTTTGCCAATCCGGATGATTATGATAAAATTCAGGAAGACGATACATTTAATTTCCTAGATTTAGATCAATTCGCTCCGGGAAAACCGATAACCATTGAAGTGGTTCATGCCAATGGAAACAAAGACACCATTGTAACCAACCATACCTACAATAAGGGACAAATTGAATGGTTTAAAGCAGGTTCTGCTCTGAACTTAATCAAACAGAACGAAGCAAAAAATTAATATTCTCTTTATATAGAGTTAAAAAACACCGGATAATCCGGTGTTTTTTATTTTATCAAGTTATATAAGGCCCGGTAATTTTAACCTAATATTTTAAAATTAAAAAACATA
>JAVBRH010000235.1:0-8108 GCA_031548225.1 Apibacter sp. | reverse complement strand
TGGTAACCTATTCTTTATGGAAACTGGTTTGCTATACGGATGATTTTTTCTATCCTGACAATGATACCATTATAACTCCGTATTCTTTACTCTTACTAGGTGCTTTAGTCATTGTGCCGGGTTATTTTGACTGGACTGTTTTATCTTTATTGGAAACGGGATTATGGAGCTCTTTATTGATTCTACTGTCACTAAACCTATTATCTTTTGACCCTGATAGAAACCGCAAAAAAAGCGATCTGATTTTTAGTCTCCTTATCGTTTTGTTGATTCTATGCAGACCGGAATCTATCCTGTGGGGAACTCTCTTTGTTTTTATGAGATTTATTATTTTATACCTAAAAAACAATTCCCTGCCTAAAAGCATAGTCTCCATACTTCCGTCGGTTTTTGTATTAATAATTTCCGTTGGTTCGTTGATATTATGGAGAAAGTTCTATTTCGGTTATCCTCTTCCGAATACTTATTATGCAAAAGTTTCTTCAGATATTATTGATAATATACAATATGGCCTGATCTATTTAAGAAGTGCTTTTTTTTCTTATTCATTGATTTTTTTTAACTTTGTTATTTCTCTAATTTCTCTGTATAAAATCATAAAACAAAAGAACATTAAAAATAATATCCCATTCTTAATTTGCTTGTTTGTCCTGCTTACCACTCTATTTATTCCTTTATATACAGGTGGGGATCATTTTGGTCATTCCCGGTTCATACAGCCAACCATGCCTTTAATCGCACTGGGTCTTATCCTGTCTATATCGGTTTTAAATTTTAAATTAAACTATACTTATTCTTTTATTCTCATACTTATATACAGTGCTAATTTTTTAACTCACAGCAGTATATATGAAAATATATTCGAGCAAAAAACTCGTATTAGAGATGAATGGGATATTGCTGCATATTGCAGGAAAGAAGCTGGTCAAACAAGCGATTTCTTTCAGAAGCTGCCTTTTTATCCTTCTCAGGGAACGGCTGCTGTAGGGGGAAATTCTTTTTCCTATAAAGGAAAAACAAACGATCTGTTAGGATTAAACAATATTGAAATGGCTCATGCTAAAAAGGATACACTTATGAATCTATATAAAGCCCATGCTTCTTTCAATAAAGACGTTTTTTTTAAACAACTACCGGACTTATTCTGGCTTGGTGGAGGGTTCATCAGTAATGATTCTGTTAAAGAGGATTGTAAAATAAGTATAGAAGCACGCAGATTATCATTGTTTAAAAATGTTAATCTTGACAATAGATTTAAACAAAGGTATTCTCCAGTTTTAATTTCATGTAAGGGATGTGATTATTCTTTCAGAATTTTTGCAGCAAATTCTTTTCTGAAAACTTTGGACAATCATAAAGATTACAGTTATAAAACAATACCCTACAAAATATTAGAAGAAAAATAAAAACTTATTAAATCATAATTTTTATAAAGATTAAACTTTTTGCTCTTATAATCATGAAAAAAAACCTTTTAAAGTTATTAGTAGTTTTATTTGTTGTCTTACTTGGAACTACTATTGCCTGGTACTGTAACGGACGTTCCTTAATAGGTACTGATGATGCCAACATCTATTTTGTTTATATGAGAAATTTAGCCCATGGAGAAGGCTTTGTTTTTAATATAGGCGATGAGAAGGTGGAGGGATTTACCTCTTTACTATGGGCTTTGACAGGAAGTTTTTATTTTTATATAAGTTCAAATCCGGAGATTTTATTATTAATCACGAATATTGTATTGGTAACCTATTCTTTATGGAAACTGGTTTGCTATACGGATGATTTTTTCTGTCCTGACAGTGATACCATTATAACTCCGTATTCTTTATTTTTATTAGGGGTTTTAATCGCTGTGCCGGGTTATTTTGACTGGGCCGTCTTATCTTTATTGGAAACGGGATTATGGAGCTCTTTATTAATTCTACTGTCCCTAAACCTATTATCTTTTGACCCAGATAAAAACCGCAAACAAAGCGATCTGATTTTTAGTCTCCTTATTGTTTTGTTGATTTTATGCAGACCGGAATCTATTCTGTGGGGAACTTTCTTTGTTTTTATCCGGCTTATTATTTTGTATCTAAAAAACTAATCCCTGTCTAAAAGCATAGTCTCCATACTTCCGTCAGTTCTTGTATTAATAATTTCCGCCTGTTCGTTAATACTATGGCGAAAATTCTATTTCGGCTATCCTTTTCCGAATACTTATTATGCAAAAGTTTCTCCGGACATCATGGATAATATACAATATGGTCTGCTCTATTTGAAACATGCCTGTTATTCTTACCCGTTAATTTTTATAAGTTTTATTGTTTCTTTAGTTTCTTTGTATAGAATCATAAGACAAAAAACCATTAAAAATAATATCCCTTTCCTTATTTGCCTGTCTATCATGTTGATTACTTCATTTATTCCTTTATATACAGGTGGGGATCATTTTGGATATTCCCGGTTCATACAACCAACCATGCCTTTAATCGCATTGGGGCTTATCTTATCTATATCAGTTTTAAATTTTAAATTAAAATATAGCTTTGCCTGTATTTTAGTATTTCTGTACAGTTTCAATTTTTTAAGTAACACATACAGAAATATAATTACGGAGGATACTTCTATCAGACTTGAGTGGAACATTGCTGTATACTACAAGAAGGAAGCTGAACAATTAAATGAATTTTTCCAGGAACTCGATTCTTACCCTACTATGGGATTAGTCGCTGTTGGAGGAAATTCATTTGCTTACAAGGGAAAAACAATTGATTTGATGGGATTGAATAATATTGAAATGGCACATGCCAAAAAAGATACACTTATGAATGTGTATAAAGCCCATGCTTCTTTCAATAAAGACGTTTTTTTTAAACAACTACCTGATTTATTCCTGCTTGGAGGGGGATTTGTAGATAACAAAACTATCAACTATCAAGATTGTAAAATGGGTATCGGCCCACGAAGATTTATATTTAAGAATGTTCAACTTGATAACAGATTTGACCAGGTATATGTCCCTGTTTTAATCTCTAACAAAAAATATAATTATTCTTTAAAAATCTATGTTACTAAGTCCTTTCTAAAAACCTTAGATAACTACAAAAATTACACTTATAAAATAATCCCTCATAAAATAGTAGAAGAAGATTATCCTATAATATAAATCCTGTACTTTTTATTTACAGGTCATTTTCCAATAATCGAAGTTGAATCTTCAATTTTATGGATTTATGATCTATTTCTATGTCCGGGAAATCCTTGTCGGAATATTGATAAGTAAAAACGGTTTTTTCTTTTTTTCGGGAAGCCCACACGCTTTTTTGTAATTGCAGGGAACGGGAGTCAAGGAAATAATACAAGTCTTTTCCACTCAGCTGAGTCTGATAAACCGTATTTCCTTCATAGGAATATTGAGATTGTATGGGTGCATTTTCATTCAACAGAATTAAAAAATCCTGCTTCAAAATGTTCAGTATGATTTTCCGGTTTAGTTGTTCAATGGCATAATTGAGTTTCATCTCACCGTTAATAAGCTCAAAATCGAGTAGTTTAGCCCCGATTTCCGTAATTAAAGCAATCCGGTAATGTTTTTGTTCTATTTTCTTAATTGCCAGAATCCCCCCAAAATCATGCCCGTACACTTCAATATTGATCTTAAAAACCTGTTCCAAATTTTTCTCGGTTAAAAATACCGGAGTAAAAGTTTCCTGTGTTTTCTGAACGGAAGCAAAACCGTCCTTGTAAGAAGAACAGGAAAAAAGGGTCAGGGCTATAAGAATGTTAAAAAGAAAATTTCGCATCGGGTATAGAGGTGTTTTTCTTCTGATTGGAAAAAGTAATATCCGTATAATCGGAAGAAGGCTCGGTTACTTTCACTTTGTTCACCAGATAGGAACTTCCATCAAAAGTGATTTCTATATGCTTGATGTACTTTTTCAGGGTTTTGTCCTTTGCCAGCAGACTAACCAGATAATTACTTCCACTTTTGTAATAAGTAATGGTGAAACGGGTTTCATCAAAGATATTTTTTCCCTGTATGGAATTGGAAATCACTTTGCTTAATTCTTTCAGCATTTCACTGGATGACATGTTTATTTCCTTCTTTTTTCCGTTGTCGTTGATATACATTTTATCACCTTTCAAAATCATGTAATAACTGTAAGGAGAGGTATATTCCCATCGTACGTTTCCGGATTTAAAATAGAGCTTTCCACTGGATTTGATATCTTTTTCCATAAAATCCATATGTTTATTCTGTGAAAAACTGGCTTCCAGTGAAGTTATTTTCCCTGAGCTGGTTTCCACATTTTGTTTGAATGTCTTGGTTTCGGCACTTGTCAATACTTTTTTTTGTGAAAATCCAAAAAGGGAAAAGAGAAAGAGAAGGAACAATACTTTATATTTCAGGTTCACCATGATCCGGTATATTTAATAATTGAGTTACAGTTACAAAAGTATAATTTTTTGATTTAAAATAGGGAATGATCTCTTTTAAAACCGGAACAATCCGGGAATGAGTATCGTGCAATAAAATAATATTTCCCTCCTTCGTTTTTGAATTGAGTTTTTGTATGATCTTTTCTGCCGGCTGCTCCACGGTATCGTACGGACGTACCGTCCAGCCTATTACTTTATGTCTGGTCTTTCTTACTGCCTTTGCCAGATGTGGAGTAGTAACTCCATAAGGCGAACGGAATAAACCGGGTTTCCTTCCCGTCAGGTTGGAAATTACCCTGTCTGTATCTTCTATTTCTTTTTTCCATCCTTCGGAAGTTTTAAAATCGATGAAACGGGAATGAGTGAAACTATGGTTACCTACATTGTGACCTTCTTCTATGATTCGTTTTATAAGTTCAGGATATTTTTCTGCATTCTGTCCGATACAGAAAAAAGTAGCCTGTATTTTATTTTCACGCAGAATATTCAACACCTGAGGCGTGAACTCCGGATGAGGCCCGTCATCGAAAGTAAGGCTGATTTTCTTCTCCGAATTTCCGGATTTATGATAAGCCGTTAGAAAATAATTCCATTGGATATTCATTACTCCTAAAACAACTATCAACAACCCTAGAGAAATAAGGATTCCGTAGTAAATCAACGGAACTTTACAAAGTATAAAAATTCCTGAAATAAGTATAATCGTAATCAGAGTAACTTTAAATTTCATCGGGAAAGCAATATCAAGCTATGATTTTTTCCTTCTAACTGATGATAAATCAATACATTTTCTAATTTATGATTATTTTTATTATTGAGTTTCAAGATCTCCGGAATTTGCTGTTTTCTGAGGGTTTTCGCTGCCAGCCAGACTGCATAAGCTGAAGAAGTGTCGTTTTCCCCAAAAACGTTTTTATAGCTTAACTGTTGTATTTCCTTAAAAATACCGTTAGCTACTGCTTCATAACTACTGTTATCTTTCACATTTCCGTTATACCCTAAAAATACTGCATCCATATCGGAAACGGAAAGCTGATTTTTACTCAGGAAGGATTGTATAAAAGTCTCCGGACTTTCAGGTTTGAATTGTTTTTCTACGGCTATTACTTTTGCATAGGTGGTTGGTAACGGAATATCCGAAACTACAAAAAAGGAAGCTCCTTCTGAAAGAACGGTTCCTTCAGTTTCCGATTTCAACAATTGATGTAAACCCGGAGATTCTTTTTTCAGTAAATTAATTCTATCAAAAAAGCTATTGAATTTTCCTGAATTTTCATCTACTCCTCCCACCAACACGGTTTGGTTTTTCCTTTCATTGATATATAACCAGGCATCAAATAAAGCAGAATCAAAAGAAGTGCTTCCATCCACATAAGTCATGTTGTAATTTTTGCATCCGATGGACAAGGCAACGGCAGCGGCAGCCATATTGTGCGTAGATTGTATAAACGGCGTAGGATTGAGGGATGAACTTTCATCTTCCAGTATAGCTTCCAAAAATTTCTCGGAATCTTTCTGACAGCCTAATCCGGTTCCTGTAATGATGGCATCCAATGAAGAGACTCCGGCTTCTTCCATCGCTTTTTTGGCTGCATAAGAAGACATTTTTATGCTTTTCCCCATCCGCCTCAACTGCATCGGTGGAATGAGCTGTTTATAATCCGGTTCCAGTGAATAGACCACATTCGTGTCATAATCCCTGACTGATTCCAAAAAATAATCTTTTTCATACGTAGGCTGGATAGAAACATTTCCTAATCTGTTAATATAGATGGGGTTCATAAAACTTGAATAATCATAAATATTTTAGAGAGCAAAAATACAAAATTCAATGAGTTAATTTGAGATTGATGATTTTCTCATTCTGTAAATTTGTAAAAAGTAAAAAGTATAATTGAAGATTATTGATTTACGATTTTCTAATAACAAATAGTTAAAGGTTAAAAGCTTTTTGAAAGAGATTCTTCACTCCGCTTCGCTCTGTTCTGAATGACACTTCCTCTCCTTATGTCTTATACCTTACTCCTTATGCCAATCTAAAATCGTAATTCGTAAATCTCGATTCTAATTTTAAAGAGATTCTTCAGAGCCACCGCTCGAAAACTACATTTGTGTTCAAAAGGACAAGAAAACGCAAACCTGTCATTTCGAAGAATGAGAAATCTCTGCTAATAGCCGATAGCCATTAGCTAATAGCTTTTAGAGAGATTCTTCACTCCGCTTCGCTTTGTTCTGAATGACACTTCCTCTCCTTATGTCTTATACCTTACTCCTTATGCCAATCTAAAATCGTAATTCGTAAATCTAATTTCTAACTTAACCTGATTTACCGCAAACCCTCTGCTATAAAGATTCTCCTTCAACAATTTTTTGCCGCAGGGCTGCGCGGAGCTTTCCCTATAGTAAGGAAAGCTCCATGCAGGGTGCAGGAACCGTTCCCTATAGTAGGGAAAGCTCCCCGTAGGGCTACGTGAACCATTCCCCATAGTGAGGAAAGCTCCGTGCAGGGTGCTTGAACCGTTTCCTATAGTAGGGAAAGCTCCGCGTAGGGGTGCGACTACAAAAATCCTATGATAAAATAGTACCATGTAAAAAGTATAATTGAAAATTGTTGATTGTTGATTTACGATTTTCTAACAGCTAATAGCTTTTTGAGAGAGATTCTTCAGAGCTATGCTTGCAAACTACATTTGTGTTCAGAAGGACAATCCCCCAACCCCAAAGGGGAGGCCCCCCTCCTTCGGAGGGATGGGGAGGATTACTCTGCTATCGAAAAAACAAGTGCGGAACAATTTCCTCCAAACCCTAAAGAATTGGACAGGATGTGTTCTATTTTTTTGGATTTTACTTCTGTTTGGGGTTGGATATTCAGCTCCTGAATAGATTCAGAAAAATTCAAATTTGGTAAAACCACCTGATTTTGCAGAGCCAGTACGGAAAATACGGCTTCCACTGCTCCGGCTGCTGCCAGCGTATGTCCGGTGAACGCCTTGGTTGAACTGAAATCAGGTATACTTTCTTTTTCTCCGAAAATGCGTAAAACCGCTTTTCCTTCTGTTAAATCATTGTTGGGAGTTGCCGTTCCGTGAACATTGATGTAATTAATATCTTCCGGCTTTAATCCGGAAACTTCCAGAGCTTTTTCCATTGCCAGAAAGGCACCGTCTCCCTCATCGGATGAAGCGGTCTGATGAAAAGCATCATTGGCGTTTCCATATCCTGACAAGTAGGCTAAAACCTTTTTATTTTGCGCTTTCACGGATTTCTCTGATTCGAGTACTAAATATGCGGCAGCTTCCCCTAAATTCAATCCTTTCCGGTTTTCATCAAAAGGTTTACAAAGTTCATTGGAGAAAATCATCAAAGAATTAAATCCGTTGATGGTAAATTTGGACAAACAATCAGATCCGCCTACAATCACCCGATCCAACAATCCGGATTTTATCATTCTTGCTCCCAGCATAATGGCATTGGCTGCCGAGGAACAGGCGGTACTTAAAGTGGTGGTAAAGTCCGTAAGCCCTAATTCTTCTGCCAGTTGATACGTATGATATCCGCAATGATGAGCTGCAATATAATTCAGATGTTCATCTGAAACCAGATATTCGTTGTAATAGTCTTCGGAAGCATCCATTCCTCCTACAGTAGTTGCGGAAATCAATCCGGTAGATAAACCATCATTC